>JACQUZ010000108.1 GCA_016210055.1 Deltaproteobacteria bacterium
CTGTCCTGCAGGACATTGACCTGACGATTCGCGCCGGAGAAGTGGTGGCGTTCGTGGGGCTCAGTGGCGTGGGGAAGACTACCCTTGTGAATCTGCTCCCGCGATTCTACGACGTGACGACCGGCCGCATCACCGTAGACGGCATTGACCTGCGGGATGCGACGATCGCCTCGTTGCGGCGGCAGATCGCGCTGGTGCCGCAGGAGACGACGCTCTTCAACGACACCGTGCGGAATAACATTGCCCTGGGATGGCCTTCGGCCAGCGTCGAGGACGTAGTGCGCGCCGCGCAGGCGGCGAACGCCCACGATTTCATCTGCGGGCTGCCGCAGGGCTACGACACCGTCATCGGCGAGGCCGGCGGGCTCCTCTCCGGCGGCCAGCGGCAGCGCCTGGCGCTCTCCAGGGCGTTCGTGCGCAACGCGCCGATCGTGATTCTCGATGAGGCCACCAGCCAGTTGGACGCCGAGTCCGAGCAGCTGGTCAGCACGGCCATCGCCAATTTGTTGCGCGACCGCACGGTGTTGCTGATCGCCCACCGGCTCTCGACCGTCCGCCACGCCCATCGCATCGTCATGATGCACGAGGGGCGCATCGTGGACGACGGCACGCACGACGAGCTCCTGACGCGTAACCCGTTGTACCGCCGCTTGACCGAGTTACAGTTCGCCACACCATCACATCACCCCAGGAGGTTGATCGCCTAACGTGCCCATGACACCGCTCATCCAAGAACTGCTCGAATCCGGCGTCCACTTCGGTCACCAGACCAAGCGCTGGAACCCGAAGATGCGACCCTACATCTTCGGCGCCCGCACCGGGATCCATATTAATGACCTTCCGCACACCGTTCGGCTCTTTCGCCGAGCCTATAACTTCGTCGTAGACGTCGTTTCCCGTGGCGATGGCATTCTGTTCGTGGGCACGAAGAAGCAAGCCCAGGAAGTCATCGCCGAAGAAGCCGCTCGTTCCAACATGTATTACGTCACCAACCGGTGGCTGGGTGGCACGCTCACGAATTTCCGGACCGTAAAGGGCTCCCTGGATCGCATGCGCGCCATCGAAAAGATGGGCGAGGATGGCACCTTCGACCGCATTAGCAAGAAGGAAGCCCTCATGCTCCAGAGGGAGCACGACAAGCTTGAGAAGTCCCTCGGCGGCCTCAAGAACCTGACCAAGCTTCCTGGCGGCCTGTTCGTGGTCGATCCGACCAAGGAACACATCGCCATAGCCGAGGCCCGCAAGCTCGAAATTCCCATCATCGCCGTCACCGACACGAATTGTGACCCGGACGTCATCGACTACGTCATTCCTGGGAACGACGACGCCATCCGTGCGATTCGCCTGTTTGCCAGCAAGATCGCAGACGCTGCCCTCCTCGGTCAAAAGCTCGCCAAGGAGCGCAGCCTAGGCAAGCGCGAAGAAGTCGTGGACGAAAAAGAGCGGGTCATCCACGTGGCCTCTGGAGGGGATGGGCCGAAGGTGGAGGTCGCCCAGCGTGGTCGTCGCGCGGCTCTGCCCGAGGCGTCTGCGACCCCCGAAGACTGAGAAAACAAGACACCTTTAAACACTGGAATTGGAGTGACACATGGCTGACATTACGGCCGCGATGGTGAAAGAGCTCCGCGAGCGCACGGGCGCGGGGATGGCAGATTGCAAGAAGGCCCTCGTCGAAACGAGCGGCGACATGGAGAAGGCAACCGAGTACCTTCGCAAGAAGGGGCTCGCTGCCGCGGCGAAGAAGGCTGGTCGCGTGGCGACTGAAGGCACCGTCGCCTCGTACATCCATGGCGGTGGCCGCATTGGCGTCCTCTTGGAAGTCAACTGCGAGACCGACTTCGTGGCGCGTGGGGATGATTTCCAGGGCTTTGTCCGTGAGGCGTCGCTTCAGATTGCCGCTATGAGCCCGCAGTTCCTAGCCTCCGAGGACATCCCGGCCGATGTCGTGGCCAAGGAGCGGGCGATCTTGACCGAAAAGGCGAAGGAGCAGGGGAAGCCAGAAGCAGTCCTTGCGAAAATCGTCGATGGTCAGATCTCCAAGTGGGTGAAAGAAATCTGCCTCCTCGAGCAGACGTGGGTAAAGGACGACAAGAAGGCAATCAAGGACTTGCTCCAGGATCTGATTGCCAAGGTCGGCGAGAACTGCAAGATTCGCCGCTTCGTCCGCTTTGAGCTCGGGGAAGGGCTCGAGAAGAAGCAGGACGATTTCGCGGCTGAGGTGGCCAAGCAGGCAGGGCTTTCCTAGTTACTTTCCTAGTTAAAGATGACCGAATCAGCCCCTAGACCCGCCTATCGCCGAGTACTCCTCAAGCTCTCGGGTGAGGCCCTCATGGGACCCGAGGGCTATGGCGTTAGCCCGGCGGTCCTTGGTCAAATTGCCACGGAAATAGTAGAGATCTCCAGTCTCGGCGTGGAGCTGGCGCTGGTGGTCGGCGGCGGCAACATATTCCGCGGGGTTTCCTCGTCGGCGCGGGGCATGGACCGCGCGTCGGCGGACTACATGGGCATGCTCGCCACGGTGATGAATGCCGTGGCCCTCCAAGATGCCCTGGAGTCGCGTGGCCTCGTGACCCGAGTGCAAAGCGCCATCGAGATGCAGCAGCTCGCCGAGCCGTACATTCGGCGGCGGGCTGTCAGGCACCTTGAAAAAGGGCGCGTGGTCATTTTTGCCGCTGGAACCGGGAATCCCTACTTCACGACCGACACGGCGGCAGCGCTCCGGGCCATGGAGATCCATGCGGACGTGCTGCTCAAGGCGACCAGGGTCGATGGAATCTATGATCGGGATCCGGAAAAGCATCCCGACGCTCGTCGGTACGATCGCGTCTCCTACCTGGAATGCCTCAAGAAAGACCTAAAAGTCATGGACATGACGGCCTTCGCGTTGTGCCGCGACAATCGTCTACCGATCATCGTGTTCGACCTTACGCGCGGGGGAAACATCAAGCGCGTGATCTGCGGAGAGCCGGTAGGTACAAAGGTTGTGGCAGACTAGCCCCCACTAACCAAGCAGAGGCCAACCCATGGTGCAAGACGTTCTCAAGGAGTTACAGGCCAGCTTCGAAAAAGGAATCGACGCCTTCAAGCGTGAGCTGTCCAAGGTGCGGACCGGGCGGGCGAACATCGCGCTTCTCGACGGCGTCAAGGTCGAGTACTACGGCACGATGACGCCGGTCTCGCAAGTGGCGACGCTGAACGTGCCCGACCCGCGGCTCATCACCATCAAGCCGTGGGAGAAATCGCTCATCCCCACCATTGAGAGAGCCATCAAGGCTCAGTCAGACCTGGGGCTTAATCCGGCTAGTGACGGCGACATCGTGCGCATCCCGATTCCGCCCCTCACGCAGGAGCGGCGCAAGGAACTCGTCAAGGTCATCAAGAAGATGTCGGAAGAGGCCAAGGTCGGGCTTCGTAGTTCTCGGCGCGAGGCCAACGATACCCTCAAGGAATTCGTCGACGCCGGTGAGATCTCCGAGGACGATCAGAAGACGGGCCTCAAGAAGGTTCAGGAACTCACCGACAAGTTCGTGGCCATGGTCGACGAGATCTCTGGCAAGAAGGAAAAGGAGATCATGGAGATCTGAGGCCTTTCATGGCCTCGCTCCCCATAGCGTTACTTGTTTCTGCGACGGACGGCAGCTACGCGATACGTCCCGTCGAGGATCCAAGGATCTGGGGGCCTATCGACTTCGCCTGGCGTTTTGGCGACACCGTCGGACGGCAAGTTACGACTTTAGGTGCCGGTCCATTGGCCGGATCGACCCTTCCAGGCTCGAATCGCTTGGTGGCGTGCGGGTGGTCACCAGCCTGGGACATGTTTTATCCCTCGACCATTGGCGGGGCAGGCTTGCCGTGGAATCGACTCGGGGTCAGCTTCATGGCCCTGTCGGGACGCGCTAGGCAACCGAGCATCTTGGCGATCACGCGACGCGGCGAGAAGCTCGAGGTCGCGATGACCCCCATAGACCACGAGCAAGCGTGGCGCGGATACAAGGATGAGCAGGGGCTCTACGCGCTCATGAGCCGCGTGCTCGACGAGCAAGGTCACCGATTGGCGAGCGCCCGGATCCTCTGCGTAGGTCCGGCAGCCGCGAAGACACGCTCGGGGGCCATTGGATCTGCACCCATCAAGGACGGCGTGCTCACCCCCGTCGACACCTGGGCAGGCCGAGGCGGGCTCGGCTCGAGACTCTTCAAGCAGCACGGCGTCGTGGCAATTCTCTACGGAGCAAGCGTCGATAATCAGGACCACGTGCCTCTCCCCATCGAAGGGCTCTTCGAGGAGCTTTTTGGCAAGTCCATGAAGCTCGCGGACCTGGAGCACACGACCAAGTACCGCTACGATCCCAAGTTCAAGACCGGCGGTACCTTTGGGAATAACTACCAGCTCCAGCGAGAGCGCGTCTTGGCGTTCAATTACCAGTCGGTGATGTGGGGTGAGCGCGTGCGCGAGCGAATCCACGAACGTCTCATTGCGTCCCATTACCTGCGCCAGTTTAATGAAGAGATCGTGGAAAAGGACAAGAGCCACCACTGCGGGGAGCCGTGTGCTGCCACCTGCAAGAAGGTGGACTCCAAGTTCAAGAAGGACTACGAGCCCTATCAATCCATGGGGCCGCTGATTGGCGTGTTCGACCAGCGGGCCGCCGAATCCATCACGCGGCTCGCCGATTCGAGCGGCTTTGACGCGATCCAGGTTGGAGGGGAAATCGCCTGGGTGATGGAATGTCTTTTCAAGGGCTGGCTCGGCCCAGAGGAAACCGGGATCGCTGAACGTCCAGAATGGGACCCAGAGACGATGCAGGCCACGGTCGACAGCGCCCACAACGCGGCGATCGGGCGGAAGGTCATTTCCTGGATCCTCGACGACCCGCGGGCTGCGTTTTTGCGAAATGGTCTTCGGGCTGCAGCGCGCGCCGTGGGCGGACCGGCGGCGCAGGCTGCCGTGTACAACGCCAACGGCGACGCGCACGGCTGCATGGTTCCGAACCAGTACTGGGTCCCCGGGGTCTTGTCGCCTGTTCCAATCATGGGACGCTATTACCTCGATTATACGTACGAGTGGCAGCCTCCCCGCGAGCTCGGTCGATCCTCGGCCAGGCGCATGGTCAATGAGCTGATGCTGGACAACCTGGGCATGTGCCGCTTTCACCGAGGCTGGGCCGAGTCGGTACTTCCACCGCTCATGAAGCGGCTCCATGGCGATAGCGCCGACGCCATTGCGCATCATCGCCAGCTCGCGATTGAGATTCAGGCGCACAATGCGACCCACCCATGGGAGACCGAGCGGGTGGTCGACTTCGTGCACTCCTACCTCCTCAAGTACAGCGCGGATGGCCCGAAAGAGCCGGCGCTCGCAGCGTGGCTCGACCGCTTTTCAAGCGACAAGAAGGTCGCCGCCAGGGCGTACTGGCAGGAAATACGGGATGGGCTTGAGGAGGAGCTCCGCGAGGCGTGACGTCGCGCGTGACGTCACGCGTGCGCCACGTGTTGCAACCTGCTTCCAGTCGTTGAAGAACGGCTCCAAGTAACCGATTTAGCACGCACCTAGCCGATACATCCCCTGGCCTCCATCGTGCAACCGCCTCGCGGCTCGGGTTGCTGCCGGAAGTTAACGACGGAATGTCCCTTTCTCCAGTTTCCTGGGAGGTCACGCCATGCGAACCAATCGAATTTCCACAGCTTGGCTTTGGGCAAGCGCCCTTTTTGCGTGCAGCCAAGCGGAAGACCTGGAGGACCCCACAACGGAAAGCGCCGCCGCACCCCTTGCGCTATCCCCCTCCCCTGACTCGCTCGAAATCTTGTGGCCGCCACTCCCTCCCAAGCCCCCCATGGTTCACGAGGGGAACGCCTCGGTAGTGAGCGAGTACTCGGTACTCCTATCCGCTGGTGTGCCCGTGACCTTCCTGACCACGAACTTGTCCAGCGGCGCCGACCCGGTATTGCACCTTCTCAACATGTTCGGCACGCAGGTCGCGGTGGACGACAACGGAGGTGGCGCAACGGCCGCCCGGTTGACCTATTCCGCGCCCGTGAGCGGCACCTACCGTCTCGTCCTCCGTGCCCGCACCCGGGAGAGCGCGGGAACCTGTGACCTCTTGCGAAATGGGGTTCTCTATCGAGCGGGGGCTCGCTTTGGTGGACTTCCGCTTGTCCTTGAGAACCTTCGGGCCAACGAGGCCCTGGAAACCGTACAGCTTCCCAACGGTGCGGGCGCCATGCACCTCCTGTACATCCTGCGGACCGACGGTCTCGGCATCCAGGTGCGGCAACTCGGCGCAGGAACCGGTGGCGCGGCGTACTACAAGCCAAGCACATCCCTAGGCACGCGAACGGTCATCGTGGCCGTGAATCAGGCGGGCACTGCGGGGCCCATCCGGCTGCTTCGGAACGACGCCGCGCTTTCCGGACACGATCCGGACCAAGACGGCTTGGGCACCGAACTGGAGGCAAAGCTGGGCACCTGCAGCACCCTATCCGGGTACGCAACCTACGACGACGTGGAATTCGACTGCAGCCAAGCCACGGACGCCCGGGACACGGACGGCGACGGCATTTCCGACGGATGGGAAGTCCTCGGGCGACGCGACATGTCGCCCCACCAACCGCTCCCCAAGTGGGGTGCGATCCCCGTCACAAGGACATGTTCGTCGAGGTGGACTTCATGCTGCGTCAGCCGGGCGAAATGGCGCAGAAGTTTCAGCCGGCCAATGCCAAGAAATTCGCCGCCTATTATGGCGACGAAATCGGCTCCGCCAGCGCGTTGATTAAGCTCTACCGTGCGTCCACGCTGCGCAATCCCGACCAGAAGCCCGGAATCCGCGTGCACATGGATACGGGCGTCTCACCCGTTTATCCCGAGGACGCGACCATCTATGGGGATTGGGGCGGGTATACGGCCGTTCCGCTCGTGATGAAAGACGACGGTACGTGGGATAGCGCCAACCCCCAGTCAGCCTGGAAGACGAACATGGCCCCGGCCAGGGTGGGGATTTTCCGCTACTTCCTTCCGTATTCAACGGGCGGCGGCTCCAATCCTGAAAACGCGTTCGCCTGGGCCGCTGGGATCGGCGAAACCTGGGTAGCGACCCATGAGTCAGGGCATGCCCAGGGGATTGGCCATTCGGGCCCAAGCGGCGTTACCGGATTCGTCGATGTCAACTGCAAGCCCAATTACCAATCGCTCATGAACTACGCATTTCAGGGCAGCCCCGATTCGGTTGGCTTCTCTGACGGCCTCGGTACGCCAGCGCTCAACAACTGGAGCGTGACGGAATACCAGGCGGTCTTCACCACGAATACCGCGTTCATGGACGTGCTCGAGACCGTGTTTCGCTACTGGGTGGACCGCACCAATGGGCACGTGGATTGGAACCGAGACGGGTTCATTAGCCCGGTCGGGACCAAGGTGAAAGCCTATATCAATTACAAGCCAGGTGGTGGCGGCTGCGAGTTCACGCGCTACAACACGGTGGTCTTGGGGGACGACATCACGAGCACCCGTGGTCCGGCGCTCGCCCGGCTCGGGGGGCGAACCTACCTGTTCCGCGCGGCCGCTGGGGGGGTTGCCTATCACTGGTCGACATCGACGTTCGATTGCCCAGTGCCAAGCGCAGATTCATGCGGATCCTTTACGGGGACCGGCTTCGTGGCCATGGACGCCGCCTCCGGGATTGATGCCGTGCGCATTGGCGCGGGATCCACCGCCAAGATCCTGCTCGTGGGCATCGGCGCTTTGGGCGAGATTTCGGAAGCGCGCTTGTCGCTTGGCGTCTTCGGCAGCGAATCGTGGTCAGCGGTGTCGTCCTTTGGCACCGGTGCCGCGGGCGAGCCGTCGCTGGCAGCCATGGATACCTGCAGCGCGTACCTGGCCTACAAGGGCACCGACGGCAAAGTCCGCACCAACCGCACATATTGCGGAAACGGTTGGACTTGGGAAGGGGCCCAGGTGGCCACGACGGAGGCCGGTGGAGACATTGGCATCGCGAGCTACGCATCGCCGGCCATCGTGAGGACGTACCTGCCGTGGAAGCCGGCTCTGCCGGGCCTCTATGGCGCTTTTCCCGCGGCGTCGGATGGGCGGGTCGATATTTGGTGGTGGAACAACGGAACCGGCCTTTGGGAGAAGACCGACGTGCTGGAGACACGCCCTGGGCCCGTGGAGTCCAAGCCAGCCATGGCATGGGTTCCCAGGTCGGCGGCGAGCGAGTACCCCGGGCGTTTCTACCTCATGACAGTGGCCCACAACGCCGCGGAGCCCGAGAAGACCGTCGTGCGCATGATGTTCTCATACGTCAAGGTCACCAAGAACTCGGACGGAACCGTGGCGAGGAAGGTGGAGAAGGTGGGCATGGCGGGACCCTTCGACAATGTTTGGTACACGAACAAGGGGCTGGATCTCCTTTATGAAAACGGCGTCGACACCAACCTGCGCGCGGCCGTGACGCTAGGCGAGGGCTCGAAGAAGCCGCTCCGCGTGGACTTTCGCCCCAAGGCCGACGGGATTCAGGACTTCACGTACGTGAATTACAACGATTGGCAGGTGCTACGGGTGGGAGTCTGTCGGCAGGTCGTCAATCCTGGCGGGTTGGTGCCGAATCCGATTAAGTGTCCGGCGAAGGATTGGTAATTGGGCGGCTAGCCCTTAACACTACTGCGTCACTTCCCCGCCTGCTGCGAGCGCATCCGCCGGGCATCTCGCAGCGTGCGTCCTCGCTCGCTCCTCGGCGTACTTCAGTACGCCTTCGTCGCTCCCTCCGGGCGCCGCCACGATCTGCCTCGGCGGGCTGCGCTCTCGCGACGGCGCGGAAATGACGCAGTAGTGTTAAGTAAGCGCAGGGCCAATACCCGTTCGTGGGAATTTCGGACGCTCCGACGGGGTTCTTGTAGTTTTCGATGCCTCGATGGCCCCGAAGGAGCAGATCCGAAAGTGAATGCTACAGCGAGCAGCGTCCGTGCGAGCCACGTGAATACCGGCACCTCGGTCCCGCGTGACGAGTTGCCCTGGCCAAAGACGATCGGGCGCGTGTTCCGGATGCCGATGCTCGGGATTGAAGTAGAAGAGCGCTCGGAAGTGACCCCGCATGGCGGTCTTGCGCTCTTGACCGTCATTGCGCGCCGTTTCCGGATCGCAGAACGCCTCGATGAAGCGGTGAAGGTCTTCAAAGTGCACCTGCCCTACCACGAGTCCGACCACATCCTGGCAATCGCGGCCAACCTGTTCGTCGGAGGAACGTGTCTGGAGGACCAGGCGAATCTCCAGCAGAGCGAGGCAGCATGT
This sequence comes from Deltaproteobacteria bacterium, assembly GCA_016210055.1. GTDB lineage: Bacteria > Myxococcota_A > Polyangia > Haliangiales > SHYZ01 > JACQUZ01. Next base: position 9,281 of record JACQUZ010000108.1, read on the forward strand.
CGGATGCTGGGTGCCGTGCGCGTTCCCGACCCCACGACGGCTGGCGACTTCCTGCGCCGCTTCGAAGGACAGGGTAACGCCGGTCCTCTTCAGGCACTCCGCAACGCTCTCGACGACGTGCAAGAGGACGTCAGTAAGGCGGTGATTCGCCGGCGGGGAAAAATGCCGACGGCAACCGTCGATCTCGACGGTCACTTCAAGCCCGTCTTCGGGGTACGCAAGGAAGGCGCCGACTTCAATTACAAGCGGCAATGGTCGTACCATCCGCTGCTCGTCAGCGTCGCGCAAACGGGCGAGTGCCTGGCGATCCGCAACCGCCCGGGAAACGTGCGTTCGAGCGAAGGCGCGGCCCAAGTCCTCGATACCGTCCTGCCTCGACTCACGAAGCGCGCCCGGCGCTTGCTTGTACGCGGAGACAGTGACTTTGACCGGCAGGACCTTCGAGACGTCTGCAAGAAACATGGGGCCTACGTCGCAATCGTTGGCCGGGAGCATGCCGGGCGGCCCGAGATCGCCAAGGCGATTCCAGAAACGGCATACCGTCCTTTCCGCCCGCGTACTTGGCGTGCTACCGAGGAACACGTCCGCAAGCCGGGCTACCGGGCGCGTGCCCGCAAGAAGAATCTCCGACGCAAGCGTGCTCGAGAGCGGAATTACAAGGAGCTCCGTCTCGTTGAGCAACAGATCGCTGAGGTCCCTTATCGGCCCCCGGGCTGCGCATTTACCTGCCGCCTTATCATCCGCCGCCAGCTCATCGATAACTACAAGGGCCAGGAGCATCTCTTCGACGAGTACCGCTACCGATATGTCATCACGGATCTCCCTGGTCCCGCCGAGGAGGTGCTCGACGAGACCTCCCAGCGATGCGACCAGGAGAACCTCATCTAGCAACTTGGGGCCGGACTTGCCGCCTGGCGCATGCCAGTCGCGGAGTTCGGCGGGAACAGTGCCTGGCTCGAGATGGCTCGCCTTGCTTGGAACATCGGAAAATGGATCGCTCTGCTCGCCCTGCCCGAGGAGAGCATCCGCTGGGAATGGAAACGCTTCCGACTCGCCTTCGTGTACGTGGCCGCCCAGGTCCTTCGTCGTGGCCGCCAGGTCACCGTCCGGATCAGCGCCAGCCATCGCTTCCATCGACTCTTCATCGCCGCACATGAACGGCTCGAGATCTAATTCTTATGCAGCACCTCCTTGCCGCCGAAAAAGAAGAGCGACATGGGGCGTAGTGTGTGCCGCGAACGGCCAGACCCGCGAGAGCACGTCGAGCTCCAGGCCGAACGCGAACTTGCACGTCCATGGCCGCCGATTTCTATAGTGCCCATTCGCCCCTACAGGGCCGTCATTGCGGCTATTACGCCCGCGTTGGGCTCCACGATCGGAAACAGCGGCTCCGCTTTCGCTTATTTCAGGGTTAGGTTCACGTCAAGGCGGCGTGCTGGCGACCTCCACCTCTAACATCGTCGTCGCCGACGTTCCGGCGCGCCTTGCCGTTCACCAATCCCAAGCATTACGGGCGACCGAGGTCTGGGCGCAGGTAGAGTGCGTTCCACAAGCCACGGATTCCCCGTCCGTGGCTCGATTCCAAGGGCGTTACGTTGGTGCAGATGGTTATCTAGGAATGCCGCCGCCAGGTTGTGGATCGGGCGATGGGCAGGGTCCAGCCGAGTCCGCGTCTACGACGTGTTGCATGCAAGGGAGTCGAACGCATGGGCTGTGCAAGCGCATCGTCGGCTAGCTCGGGCCAGCTTGGGATAGAATGGCGTCATGGCTGGGGAAAGCACGCTGTCTTGGGGAACCCAGGGAAACACCCAGGCCCGGGCAGCGTGCCCTCAGCCCTGTCTGTTCGTCGTACTCGTGCGAGACAAGCCGGGCGCTTGCTCCTCGCGTCACCTTTTGACCGGGCTCGATACGGTCTTCGTCGGGCGCGCCCGTGCCCACGGTTACTCCCGGCAGAAGATTGACGGACAGCATGCTCTATCGTTGGGCTTTCCCGACCGATGGATTTCCTCTCAGCACGCGCGGCTAGTCCGGTCCTTTGACAAGTGGGTGCTAGAGGATTCGGGATCGCGTAATGGAACCCTGGTCAACGGCGCCAGGGTACAACGAATGGCATTGGCCGACGGAGACTGGATTGAGGTAGGGCACGTATTCCTTCTGTTCCGCGAATCGGTTGCGTGGTGGGAGGAGGACTTGCCAGACCTGGACTCGACGAGACTCGCCCCCCCAACTCGTGCTCTAGCGACCCTTATCCCTTCGCTTGATCGCTTGTTCTGCCTCTTGCAGCAGGTTGCGGGGTCCCAGGTTACGGTGATGATTCGCGGGGAAACCGGGACCGGCAAGGAGCTTGTCGCACAGGCCGTCCATGGCCTGTCTAAGCGCTCGGGCTCGTTCATTCCGGTAAATTGCGGGGCACTTTCGGATACGCTGCTCCAATCAGAGCTGTTCGGCTACCGCAAGGGGGCGTTTTCTGGCGCCACGACAGATCGCCTTGGCCTTGTCCGAAGCGCCGATGGCGGGACCCTATTCTTGGATGAAATAGGCGACCTGCCACTCGATTCCCAGGTAGCGTTCCTTAGGGTGCTGCAAGAAAACCAGGTAACGCCAGTGGGTGCTAGCCTACCGGTTTCGGTGAATTTTCGCACCTGCGCTGCGACCCATCGCGATCTGGACGACCTCGTGAAAGCAGGGCAATTCCGAAACGACCTCTTGGCACGCCTTTCTGGATTTTCGGTTCACCTGCCTGCCCTTCGTGAACGCAAGGAGGACCTAGGCATCCTCATTGGAAGCATTGTCTCTCGGCTGGTAGCGGACGGAAAAGCCCAACCTGCCATATCGGCCGAGGCCGCGCGGGCGCTCCTCGCATACTCGTGGCCCCTGAACATTCGCGAGTTGGAAAAGTGCCTCGCCACGGCCTTGGTGATTGCCGACCAGGGGAGAATTGGCATCGAGCACCTACCAGATTCCGTGCGTGGCCTTCCGGAACCAGGCTCGCCCGCGACCGAGGGTGCGGTGGCTCCAAGTTCTAGCAGCGTCCCCAAAGATGAGCGCCGGCGACAGATGCTGCTTGTGCTTCTCAAGGAGCACAAGGGGAACTTGAGCAGCATCTCGCGCATGATAGGCAAGGCGCCGGCGCAAATTCGACGCTGGCTCAAGCGTTACGGCATCGACGCCGAGAAATTTCGAGAGCCCAAGAAGTCGATTTTCTAGACTCTCCCAATTCCATGACAATCAATACGCCAAAGCGCAGCCAACGACAGCTCCTAGGAACCCACGCCGACTCCCGCCTGCACGCCCACAATGCGCGGCTTCATGATAGCCTTGTTGCCAAGTTCCTGAGAAGCGCTACACGGGGGAGCCGTTGCCTACCTGTCGTTCCTGCCGCAAGACCTGGCCAGAAGGATTGACTACCTGCCCCGACGATGGCTCGTTGCTCGTAAGCTCCAAAGAAGAAATAATGGAAGGCAGGGATCGAGTATCGCTCGCCGAGACAAGGACCGCCGGTTCGGCTAGTTTTTCGCTCGCTGCCTACGACCTTTCGCATGCCGACCTTCCGCCAGGAACCCTAGTTGACGACTATCGGATCCTCGTCAAGCTGGGACAAGGAGGGATGGGTTGCGTCTATGGCGCCACGCACCACGTGATCGGCAAGAAGGTTGCTATAAAAGTAGTCGACGGAGCGAATCTGGGCACATCTTCAGCCCTCGGGCGCTTCTTGCTCGAGGCCCGTGCGGTGAACAAGATTGGGCACCCGAACATTGTCGATATCTTTTCGTGTGGCAAGCTCGACGATGGCCGCGGTTACCTGGTCATGGAATGGCTTGACGGGGAAAGCCTGGCGGACTGCCTAGAAAGAACGAAGCGCCTGCCCATCCCAGAAGCGCTCCGCATCACAGGTGAGATCTGCAAGGCATTGGATGCCGCCCATCGCAATGGAATCGTGCACCGCGACCTGAAACCGCACAACGTATTCTTGGAGCGACAGGCTGATGGGGGCCTTCCCATGGTCAAGCTCCTAGACTTTGGCCTAGCGAAAGAAGTCGACAACGGCTCCGACCCAGCGTGGCAAACCAAGTCTGGAAAGTTGTTGGGCACTCCGATGTACCTTTCTCCAGAACAAGCACGCGGCACTGGCGTAGATTTCCAGTCTGACATTTATGCGCTAGGCGCTACCGTCTACGAAATGCTTTGCGGGCGACCGCCCTTTGTCGCCGAAACGAGCGTTGAGCTCATTGCCATGCACTTGGAGCGGGAACCTCTACCACCGCGGTCCCTTCGCGACGACATTTCGGCGCGGCTCGACGGATTGATATTCAAGATGTTGAAGAAGGAGCCCGCTGATCGGCCATCGCTATCCGACGTGAAGGCGGTCATCACGGCGGAAATGGAGGGCTCTGTCGACAGAAGGCGAGCGATCGTCCGCGCCACTCCTGGAACCGCCAACGGAAGCGAGCGAACAAGTGCGGTTCACCTTGGGCGCCTTCGAGCTCTGCGCAACGGGTTGCTTGCCATCTTGGCTGTAGGCCTGTTGGTTGCTATCAATCGGCGCTACACCGCCACTAACACGGCAACAGCGCCAGCGATTACCCCTGTGAATATGGCACCACCGCCAGACGCATCCCAGCACACGCTTACGTTCACCCGCATTAACCCAAGTGAACGGGCCAAAGCGGCCGCGCCGATACCAGACGCGCGCGCGCAATCCCCAGACGCTGGCATTCCGTCCGCGCCCAAAGGTCTAAAAAGCGCCAAGTTTAGAGGGCGGAACGTGGAAAGACGACCCCGCATGGAAGAGCCGGGCGATAGCCGAGTAGGGACCCCACAGGGCAACGAGCCACCCAACAAGGAACTACCAACGCCCCTCGAATCCGAGAACAAGAACGACATCCTCGATCCGTTCTAGCGAAGGCGCCACGTCGAGGCTGCATGTTGGGCGGCCTCCGGATGTCGCCCCATGTTGAGCCGCTCTAAGGCACATGAGGGCACGTTTTCAGCGCTCTGTCGCTTAAGCGTGGCCCCACCTGCACCCAAGCCCGCGAACATGTTGGCCACGCCTTCTCCGGTACGGGTATTGCTGCTCGGCCCTTCATGAACCTCCGTGCTTGCCTGCTTGGTGCGGTTGCCGCCTGCACTCCCGGTCCAGGGTCGTCCCCCAGCATTCATGGCGGAAAGCAAGCCCTCGATAGTGGGCCCCCCGACACCGACGCTGGAGGTAGCCTGGGGTGCGACTACAAGTTCGGCAAGACATTCATCGTATCGAGCATGGGTTGGCTCGAGAGCTCCGAAGGGTTTGACCTCGACGACGACGGGGAGGTAGACAATAACCTCGGGCGGCTGTCCGGCCTGATAAATCCTTTGTACGAGAGTACGGTGAAAGACGGGGTTCGCCTCGAAATTTTCGAGCTGACTCCTTGGCCGGAGTCAATTGGTGAGGAGCCCATCGCGACCGGAGCTGCCTTTTTTTGGGCCATCGATGCCGATGAACCTCCCGACCCATCGAACAACTTCTATGGGGAAGGGCAATTCAAGATCGTGAACGAGCAGTTCGACGTCAACTGCTCGCCAATGAGCAGGCTAGACTGGACCAGCGTGCATGGACGTCGCTTGCAGGGGAAAGCTGACCGCTTTCCATTTGTGGTGACCTGGCGGGGCACCGCCGACTATCGGAAAGTGGTTTTCGACGGGGAATTTGACAATGACTTCAAGCACCTGCGTGGCAGGGTTGGCGCCGCTTGGACGTCATGCAGCCTTTCCGTGCTGCCCTGGCCATTGGATCTGGGCTCTTCGTTGCTCGACGCGTTCGTCGGAATTTTCGACATTCGTCCTGATATTGACCTGGATGGCGATGGATTGGAGGAACTGATCACCGAGAATCAGAGAATCGTCGCCTGCATCGACGGTGATGGCAAGACGCGCATTGAAGGGAAGTACTGCGCCTGCGATCCCCGCATCGCGGACGGCTACTCCGTCGCATATTTCATGGAAATGGTGCCCGCCCAAGTAGTCGGTGTCTCTGATTGGAGAGAAGCGGACACGCGCCCGTAACCTCGCACCATTCACGTCAGCAAGCAAGCATCCGCTCATGGACTGAGCTGCGCGCAACCACGGTTCGCGCGGCAAGTTCTCCGCCGACCTTCGCGCGCTCGACGCGACCAAGGTGACCGAAGGCCACAGAGGCGCCGTTACCATCGTCGGCCCCGATGAAGAGTGGTCAGTGGCATGGCAGGCCCGCCGCATGGAGCACGCCACCTTGGCTAAGGCCTGTAGCTGGGTAGCTCGAGGACATAGGTATCTACCGTCGAGCCGTTTCCCCATTCGCTCGCGAACGCCGCGCGCGTGCCGCTTGGACTTGGTACGGCATGTGGCTCGGCCCAGTAGGGTTCGGCGAGCTTGAGGTTGGCCTTGCCCCAGCTGCGGTGCCGTCCAACGCGGCAGACCGTGCCGTCAACGGTGTCGGCGATCAGCATCTCTAGATCGAGGAGCCCCTTACCAGACGTATCACCGAAGGTGGAAACAAAGATCCAGCCCGGTTGTCGGTAGGCCATGGCTGACAAGTGGCCGTCGGGCGGATAAGGCCACCCGGTCTTGGGCCCGATAATGACCTTAGAGGTAGCCCTGGTCATGTCCCAGACGACGAGCGTGCCGATGTCGGTATTACCGCCCGGTCCGTCGTCGAAGACCTGACCGTTCCACGTGTCCTCGCCGGTCGGCAGAAGGCCCATCGAGCCGTGACCGAACGGCTCCTTTAGGTCCAGCGTGCGCAGCTCATTAAGCATCAAGTCGGTCACGCGGCCGCTGTCGCTCAGGTAAGCCATCGTACCGCTCGGAGTTACCTGGGCTGGATTCTCGTTGATGGACTTACGCACGATGACATTGTTCGCCTGGATGTCGTAGATGAACACCTGATTTCCGCAGTGCAGGCCAATGAGCTTCGAGTCGAACGAGGTAAACATCGGGTCGCTACCGCCGCTCACGCTGCCAGGGCAGAAATCGAAAGTCGAAACCCTTTCCTTCATCGCCGCACCGACGTGGTAGCGGACAAATGTTCTGTCTTCGACGAGAAGGAGGACGTCGGGGTCCGACGTGTGCCAGTAGATCTGCTCGACGTCGGGCGGCATGAGCTCGCTTAGGTCACGAATGAGGGCGTAGGTCTTGCCGTCATACAGCTCATGCCGGCCGCCCTCGACGTTGTACAAAAGCAGGCGCGACTCGTCGGCGTTCCAAGCTGAAACCGTCGAGTACAGCGGCCGGATGGCCGGACTTCCTCCCCTGGCCGTGACGTCGGTGATGCGCCGGATCTTGGTCCCGAACTCCGCATCAGTGACTGTCTTGCCGACCTCCGGCTTGGGGAGAGCAGTCATTGGACGCGGCTGCTTGTCCTGGACTAGTCCTTCGCAGAGGTTGAGTCTCCCAGTCGAAGCACTGCCGTCGACGCGGCCGGGAGTCCCGCCGTCGATGCGGCCAGATCCCCCGGCGTCCTCCTCGTGGGGAACCACTCCCACGTCCTCCCCGGCATCGACCGCCCAAAGGCTCTGACGCTCACCAGGTGCGTCGCAGCCGACGACCAGAAGGAGCATCACGAGCGGGTGCGCAACCATGGACACGGGAAATCGACACTTGGTTCTCATCAGTTCACCTCGCATGTTGGCCGACAAGTGCTGAGCAAGCGTCATGCCCACTAGCTGGCGATCCACTGCCTGCCGTCATTCGAGGACCGACCCGTGCTGCGCGGGTACGAGGAGTACGCGGACCTGCCCGCGGACGCGCCGGTGCGCGTGTACGCGCTCGAGGAGATCGCGGTCGAGAAGCTCGTCTCGGCCCAAATACCAGCGACAGATAGGTCCCCGGTCCACGGAGGAGACGACCACTCTTCAGTCTTCGTCGGGTTCGGGCGGCAACCACAGCAGCGACAGATCCAGCTCGACGGCGTCGAACGGCTCGGCCCACACCCGTGCGTCGCCGGCATGCGTGACGATCAGGGTCCAGGCAGACGACTCGAGGCGGTAGATCTCGAGCGTGCGGGCTTCGGGATCGAGCAGCCACGCGTGGCGCACTCGGGCGTGCGCATAGAGCGGTAACTTGACCGCGAGGTCCTCGGCCTTGGTCGATGGCGACAGCACCTCGCAGATCCAATCGGGCACCAGCGTGAGCGGCCCTCTCCGTGGGGGATTGGACCACCGCTCCTTGCGCCAGCCCGCCAGGTCGGGCACGCGGATGTCCTCTCCAAAACGGATCCGCGGCTCGTCGAGCAGCACCCAGCCGCCCGGGCCGCCGATGCCGGAATCGAACGGGCCACCGAGCACGATGGTGAGCTTGGTGGTGGCACGCGCATGCGGCGCGTTCGGCCGGGGCGTGACCACGATTTCACCAGCGACGATCTCGCCGATGTAGCCCTCGGGCACCTCGTCGAGATCGTCCCAGGTGGCGGGGCGGCCTCGCTCGCGACGGGGCCGTATTCTCGGGTGCCGTGACATCTGATCTCAAGCGTAGGTGAGGTTCAGTGAATGAGCAAGGTGCGGATCCGTTTACGTGGGCGAGGCTGCATGCCCTGGCCACACCTGGCCAGACGTACCTGAAGCGACATGGGCTGGCGCGCCGGGGCGCGCCAGTGGACGCTACTCGTCGAAAGAAACGAAGTCAGGCTGACCCCACCTAGCCTGCACTTGGAAGCCCGTCCTGCCTTGTTGGTTCGCGAACATCCAGTCCATGTACGACCGGATCGCGCCCCGCGGCGTCGAGACGAAGCTCGCCTTCCGGGGTCGGACGCGCGACGCCATGACCGCCGAGGTCGCCACGAAGGAGGCGCGGTACAAGAAGCTCTGGGCGGTCCGCCTGGGCCAGCAGATGGCGACGCTGCCGCCGTTCGACGACGTGTTCCGAGTCGTGCGCCGCAGCCTGCACAACGCCGGGCTTGTGGAGCGGTGAGGCGCGAGCGGCAGGCGGGCGAGCGGGGTGGGTGCGGGCCGTCCGCGCTTGGCCCGCTTGAGCCGTCGCAGGATGACCGCGGGATTGAGGCGATTGCCCCATCTGGCGCCGTGGGACCGGCGGGGCGAGGATGCACGTTCGTCAAGCACTTAGCTCCTTGCCGTGCTGCTGCGCGGTAATGCGCGTCGGGCTCGGTAGCCAAGCTCTGGCGCTGATGCGCGCTGCGTTCTCGGCCCAGCGCAGAGTGCTCATCGCAGGGGGAGTCCGCCGCCTAGCACCTGAAGCACCTCGATCACCGCCGTGCTGTCCGGACGCAGGCTCTCGATCGGCGTTCGCAGCATGATGCTTCCGGTACCTCCATCTAGGATGCCATCCATGAAACCACGAACGGCAGCCATATTGAGATTCTTCGTCCACTGGGAACCCGGGAGATCGAGGGTCGTGTGCCCGGTTTGCATCGCAAAGGGCATGTGGTCGGGGTAGTTGCCGATGTCGAGAATCGTGCCGCGCTGCGCAGAAAGATAAAAGTGCTCGTAAATCGTGGCGATTCCCATCCGCGGCGCGATGAGACCTGGTAAGGAGGCGAGATCGAGTGTCAAAGACAGCACATCGGCAGCCTTGCGCACCTCGCTTCCCCACCATCGGGCGGACCACGTCTTGGTCGGCTGCTGGAGCCCCGCAAGGTCTTCGGCCAGGGCGGCGCTCACGCCGCTCATCTCCGACTCGCCGACGAATCCCTCGGCGAAATGACGCACGCCGTCCCAAAAAGTAGCCGGCCGGCCCTGCAGGAGCCTCGGGGGCTCAGCATAGTCCACGCCACCCCGAACCACCGCCTCATAGGCGCTGCACTGAGGGAGCTCGTCCGTTGGCTGCGGGTAGCTGGCCAATGCCTGAGCTTCCAGACCGCTCGGGTCACGGAACACAAGAGGTCGCGCGTTGACGAAGCCATAGAGGTTCTGGCCACCGGCGATTCCACTAGGATCCTGCGAGAGAAATCGCCCCCACGACGGCTTGTATTCGCGCACGCCCATCTTGTAAAGGCCAACCGGCGCATCATAGTACTGGCCTTGGAATAGGAATGGATTCCCGACCGCGGATTCATTCCGCACGCTCGCACCATCGCCCGAGCGTATAGTCGTCTCGCCGTATGCCGTATACGAGTAACGTTCGACCAGAGCACCAGCCGCATTGCTTGCCGCGATCGTGGACCCATCGTACGTCGCATGAAGGAACACGGGGCTTGCGGTCGGCGTGGTGTCGGGAAGGACGCCCACGACGCGCGCTCCATCGTTGATGAACACGCGGCACGCGGTCGACACGGGAGCCGTGCATTCCGCAAGCAGCTTGTCGCCATCCCACACGAAGTAGCGCGCTTCAAGAGAATTGCGTCGTTCGTATACACGCCGGCCGAGTGCGTCGTACGCGAGCTCGATCTTCTGATTCGACTCCTCCAGTGTCATGGCTTCGCCGAACACGTCGAACGACGCCCTCGACGCCTCGCCGCCATTCCGAAACGCGACGAGATCGCCAACCGCATCGTACTCGGGTGTTGCTCCGTTGATCGACACGTACTCGTTCGCGCCCGACGGCATGAACGGTACCGTCACGCCGCCCAGGTAACGAACCGAGGTCCAATTATCGGCGTTGTCTAGCGTATAGGTCCGGGGCGAGAGCCCAGTCGTCACTTGCGTCGCGACGCTCTTGTTCGTGGGGGCAATAAGGGCCTCCATGGCCTCGACTTGCGCCGGCGTCAGGGAGGTGGGCGCAATCGGGCGGATAACCAGCGGCGGCAATCTAGAGCCGAAGCCGGTTCGGCCTACAGGCGCAGGCGCAGGCGCCGGTGCAGGCGAAGGCGCCGGCAAGCTGCGAGCGGATTCCGCAAGTACGCGACCCGCTCGATCCACCTGAAAGTAGTCGGTTTCGGATGCCGATGTTCCGAATGTGACCCGGCGATAACGCGGAACCCCGTCGTCACCATAGCCAATGCCGACCCCTGCGATAGTTGCGGCGCCCCCGACCGTCTTGAACGCGAAAGGTTGGCCCACCCCATCGTACGTAATGGTCGTCGTCACGCTCGGTGTGGTCGATGAGCAGGGCGTTGGCCCGAAGCAACTTGCGGATGGCCTGAACTCGACTCTCGTCGGTCCGCCCCGTCCTTGTGGATAGCTGAATCGCAGCGAAGCCGCGTTCAATGTCGTCCCGACCGGACGATTGAGTGCATCGAATGCCTGCACCATCCTGGCGCCGCCCCAAGAGACGACTCGCGTGGAGATCGACCTGTTTGAGGGGTCAGTCGTCTTGTCGGTGGCCGTGGAGAGCACTTCGGAGAAGAAGGGCGTCGTCTCCCGAATGACGTTTCCCAGCGAATCGTACGCTCGCGAAACGGTCGTCCCTCTTGTAGCGAAGGTTCCGTCGCCATCGATGGTCGCGGACGTGATGTTTCCGCGTGCATCATGCCCGAACGATCGCCGAATCACGCCGCCCGCGTTCCACAAGCCACTCCCTGCGAGCCCCTCTTGCGACTTCAACCGCGTTTTCTCGTACGTATTGGTAATCGTCGTCCCGCCTGGCCGGTATTCGTGAAGCAGGCGTGACGTCCCGGGCACGTAATCATAAGATGTAAGCCTACCTGAGCCGTCTGTGACCTTGGTCTTGTTGCCGAGGGCGTCGTACTCGAACCGAGTGACGTGACCCTCGCCATCGATAAATTGCGAGAGGCGCCCTGCCCGATCCCAGACCTTTGTCGTCGTTGCCAAGGGAAGAAGCCTTAAGTATGGCGACGGGGTAGAATCTTCCCGGCTCAAGTCACGAGAAGTCTGCGTAACTTGCCCCCAAGCATCGTATGCGTAGTACGTGGCGTTGGCTCCTCCCAGGCCGACTTCGCTCGTCGTGCGTCCGTGGATGTCGTGCGTCCGCAGGTAGAGACGGCGTCCCGTCTTCGCGACGCCGTCCCATGCTCGCGAGACACCACCGAATGCGTCGTATTCAAACGTTCGCATGGACGTCCCTGTCCCGGTCGGTGATGGGATCGTCCAGACCGCGCTGTTGTCAGGCTTCCATGCGACGGAAGCCACCGACAATCCGGCCACTTCGCGGCGAACCGGGCGTCCGAGGCCGTCGAAGCGTTCGACCAGCTCGACGTTACCGTTCTCGTCGTAGGTCGTTACCGTATGACTGACGTCTTCGTAGACCATCGAGCGTTGACGCAGCACGCGCGTCTCATCGATACGGGCCGGATCGAACTGCCACGTCGTAGCGCAGATCTGTCGTCCGGTGAGGTCGAACTCGAAGTCCGCCATCGACTCGAGCGAGTACCAAGGCGCCGCAGGGTAGCCGTAGCTCGGCGGGACTACGCTGCCGTACACCGCTTTCCAAGTAACGTTTCCGAATGAGTCGTATCCCTGCCAGTATTGCGTCCCCGAGGGATCGATCGTCCGTGTTGTTCTCCCCAATCCGTCAACGACGTACCATGTCCGTGCGCATGTGGCATCAGCCACCGACTCCAATGCCCCTCCCTTATAGTATCCCCGGGTTTCGACGGTTCTCGGATCCTCGGGACGGCGCTTGCCTAGGTTTGCGGTACACGCAGCGGCCCAGTCGTTTCCATCGTCGCGCGGAACCACACTCGGGACCGACACCCTCGTCGTTCGCAAGCGACCTGCGAGGTCGTAGCGGTATTGTTTCAACGTCCCTTCAGGCAGCATCTCCTCGATCTTCTGACCGTCCGGTGACCAATGGACACAGTGCGCGCTCGTCAACCCGCCGCTCCGCCTGTCACTCTGCGTGGCACTCACCACGCGCCCCATCGTGTCGTACTTCCTGTCCTCGTGCATTTCCGGCGAATCGATCTCCTGCGGCCACGGCAGCCCGCCGTAGCGATATACCGTGGTGAACGGGTGCGACGGGTCGTCGAGCAAGTCGGTGATCGTCTCGGTGCGGATGTTCGCGGTCGTTCCTTCGTACGTGTACTCCTTTCGCGACAGCGCGAGCGCCGGAACTCCGATCGACTCGGTTCGAGAAACGACCCGACCGAGGGAGTCGTGGACGATGTCTTGGATACGCGGTGCTGTCCCATTCGCGTCCGTTACAATATGTTCCGGCTCGCCCGACTTCACATCGATACGTTCATTGCGGGTTACGCTCCCATCCGGTCCGGTGATTCGATTGGCGACATAGGACGTCGATCCCGGATCGTACGTGTAGCGGGTCGTAGTCTTCTCAGGTGGCCGGCGCAGGCCAGCGAAACCGAGGTTCCGCCACCCGCTCGTATAACGAGTCTCGCTAATGATGCGGCTGTTCGCGGGGTCGCGCTCGAGTGATAGAAGCGGGACGCGGTCTTCCCCCCCGATGGAAAAGGCCTGGGTGAGCAGCTGCGAGCGCGAATCATAGGTCGATATGGTCCTAATGGGTCGCGCGTCGCCGTCGTGATCCGGGGCTGGCACCACGCTCCGCAACACCTCGACGCCCAGCGGACCGACCCGGCGGAACCGGAACTCGCCCGAGGGAAGCTCGATCGCCTCGTCCGTGCCGTTGTCGGTGTCGTTGTAGTTGTAATTGGTGATTTCCGATTCCGACGTCAGGACTGCCGCGTCGCAACTATCGGTCGCAAGCAGTCCTACTCCCCTGATGCTCGTCCAAGCATCGAAGGCGACCACTCGGAGCGGACGCATCTTCTCGTCCAAGTAGTAGGTTGTGACCGCTCCATGATTGTCGCGCGTGACCGTGGCGAGCCGGGGTTTCTGCGGCTCTCGCGCGGGGGCATTGAGCGTGGTTGGGCACCACGTGGAGTCGAACGGCGAGCCAACACAAATGCTCCGAGACTGAAACTGATCCAGGGGGATGACATGAGCCGGGTCGGGCGTGCTCGCGGGAATCGTGATGGCTACGGACTCGACATCGATGCGCTGCTTGGCGGCGAACTCCTGTTCGAGCTCCAAGTCGTGGTACTCGAGCGTCACGTGGCTATCCTCATCGTTCGACGGACCGATCCACTGATCGGTCACGCGGTCGAACGATGGAGAGTACGGATCGGTTCCGTACTTGTTCTCGACAACACGGCGGCCCGTCCCTGCTTCGATGATGCGGATTAGATTGTGGTTGCCGTCCAGAGGCCGTCCGTGGAGATAATGTTGAGGCCATGCGTCCCTACTGTTTCTATAACTGGACATATGCCAATGGAGTCGCGTCATGACGCAACTGTGCGTGCAGTTCTCCCATCGACTCTGGATGCTGCAATACAGCTCGCAACTTTCGACTAGCTTGCGGTGCCCTACGAAGCCGGACTTGTAGAAGGCGTTCTCCTCAACGAGGTTGTCGTACTCATACGTCGTTTCGTATCCTTCGACCGTCTTTACTCCAAGCAACTCTCCGTTCGTTGCGCTTTTGGGATTGAGGTCTACTCGGTATTTTGCAAGCCACGAAGTGCACTCAGGGTCAGTTGAAATGCAATTCAGGTGGTAGTAATCGTCGGGAGTTCCTGAATACTTAGGGTTACTCGTCGTCTTATCGTAGTGAAAAAAAATCTGGTGGCCGCTATTTGACACCTTCATCACGCGTGGAGGGACATTCCAGGCGCCTACATCCCATAGTATGGTTTCGGTATTGCCCAACGGATCCCGACGCTGGGAAAGTAGGCGTACACTGGGATCGGAATACGGTGGCTTCTCGAAGGGGGGGCCAGCGAAGACAAGCTCAATCAGGCTTGAATCGCGTATTACGTATGCGCGGTCGGCAAAGCGGTATTCCAAGGAGAGACTTGTGCCTTTCTCCGGCTTGTAGACGACTCGAGTCGCATCTCGCGTGTGCTCGTAGAAGCGAACGACACCCAGAGCACCGTCGTTGTAATGGATGAACCGAAAATGACCGTCCTCATCCTTTACCTCGTCGAGCCGCTTGTTGTAGCTATGGTCCCAGTTCCAAGCAAGCGATCCGCGGAAGCGCACACGACTCCGGTAGGTGCGTACGAAGTCAAAGGACAGACCAATGGTCGGCAGGTGCACGTCCGTCTCGGAGTGGATGAACTCCCCATACAGAGTGAGGGGGTCAAAGACCCTAGGACCCGTTGTTCCATCAAGTGGAACGGCATAGGGTGTGAGTGTAGCGACGTCAACGACAGGAACGATAAAAACGTCATTGCAATCTATTCCGCTGAACCCGGTGCCTGCGCACTCCGTTCTCCCCAGATAGGCCTGATACACCCCTGGAGTCTCAGGCTCCGAGAACGTGGTCTCGTCAACACCACAGGCGAGAACGGCGAGTGTCAATGGTAATGCAAGCTTCTTCACGTTTCGTCTCCTTTACTTCATGGACCTTGCGGACAGGTCGACAGGTCCTTCGGCCGACCGCAAAATTGCCGAGGCGCCCTCAGCTAGCGTGATTGTCGTTGCGCCGCGCCCCTTCGAGCGGCACTTCGTCTGTTGGTAGGACGAACGCGCACTACGTCGTTCTGCTTGGCGCGATACAAGTCGTTGGCAATAACCGATAAGAGTGAGTCGGGGGAGAGAAGTATTAGACGGGGAGTGGAAGAAAAGGGTCCAGGTAGCGCATCGCGCAGCCGCCTGTTCTTGCCATTCGGGGACCGGTGGGCCCAAATGATTGCTCCTAATTCACAATGCATTTCACTGCTCCTGCGTGCAATCCGCGCCCGTCGACAGAAATGCCGCCGAGCGCGAGCTCTCCAAGGCAATTCCGGTGCCAGGCGGGTGGCCACGGAAGAGCCCTTTTCCACGCCGTCTATCTTCGGCAAGAACCTGAAAAAAGCGGTTTATGCTTCCGCGTCCCCTAGAACACCTAGAACACCTAGAACACCTAGAACACGAGCCTTGGCTCGATGCCCTTGCCGTTGAGCGCTTCAGCGAGTGGGGTTGCCGGGCGGCAAGTTACGCGTCAACGCAATGCACGTCGCGCATCGTCCGAGCGGTCATGAGCTCCAGGGCCACTGATGTTCGCACGTGAATTCACTCCTTGGGCATTTCGTCTCGCTGCGCAGGTCTAGCCGCCCCCCCCCAACGAGTAGAGGGCGTGACAGTCCGCGCTCGACGAAACTCACCGGAAGCCTGCGGGCTCATTGATGCGGACGACGAGACACCATTAGAGGCACCGACAATGCCCCTTCTCCATTTCCTAGCTGGCCAAGGGCATTGTTACCCCAGCACCAACGCTGCCCGCCTGAAAGCGCGCACGTGAATCCGCTACCTGGGCTAGCGGAGTCCCATTCCCCGTCCACGCCGCCGTCCACGCCGCCGCCAATCGTCCAATTCACCGTGAGGTGCCCAACTCCGAGCTCTCCTTCTGTCCCGTTCCCCCAACAGAGAAGCTTCGTACCCTGCAGTCCGCAGGCGTGCGTGGGACTGGCAGCCAAAGCATTCCAGCTCGCGTCGCTAATCTTCTGGAACCAGTTCTCCAGTCCATCGGGATCGGAGCCGGAATACGCCCAACAACCCAGTTGTCCGTTCTTGCGGAGAGCGCAGCCCCTTTCGTCTCCTTGTGCGACCGACACCCAATCGGTGGGCGCCGTCGGGGCCAATGCGGCAATCGGTCTAAAGAGAAGCTCTTGCGGATCACCCCCGGTGTCCCATAGCTCGCCCTGGCCGCGGAGCGCCGCAGCCCGGGTACTTCGAGCTGATACCGCGGTCCACGCCTTTGATTCGTCCCTCGGCCTTGGCTTGATGCCAAGCTTGCCCCCCCAACAGAGTAGGGTTCCATCTGCCTGAATGCCACACGTGTGAGCTCCCCCACAGCTCACGCTCTTCCAGGCCGAGTCTCCGACACGAGCTGGCTCGGCTACAGCTGCATTCAGAGCCCCATGACCGAGTTGGCCGTTGCTATTGCCTCCCCAGCACCAAAGGGATCCGTCCTGCCGGATTCCGCACGTGTGACGAGTACCCGCACAAGCCTGCTGCCAGTCTTTTTCTCCTCCAACTTGAACCGGACTTGCTCGGGCGCGCATGGTGCCATCGCCAAGCGCGCCCTCTGAATTATCGCCCCAGCACCATAAAGTGTTGTCGGCGCGGATACCGCATCCATGTCCCCACCCGGCCGCCAAGAACCGCCAATCACCAAGCGCATCTGCGGGATTAGGGCCGGGGACGGTCTTCCGAGTTTCACTCTCGATGCCGAGTTGACCATCGTTGTTGCTGCCCCAACACCAGAGAGTGCCGTCCTTGCGCAGGCCACAGGCATGCCATGTGCCGGCCGCCACGCTCGACCAATCCTTGTCAACGCCAATCTGGGTAGCTTCTTTGCGCTGCAAGCTCGAACCATCGCCAAGCTGGCCCTTTCGGTTATCCCCCCAGCACCAAAGCGAATGGTCGATCCTTGCAATGGCGCAGGCGTGCTTGCTGCTCAAGCTCAACGCCTCGAATGCCACGCTGGATTCGACGAGAATGGGCACTCTGGCAACATCGGTGCTACCAACATCCCGGTCGCGGTCCCGCCCGAAGCTGCCCCAGCACCACACCGAGCCGTCCGCGCGCAGGGCGCATCTCATATCATGACCCGCCTGGACGTCGACCCAATCGGTATCGGCGTCCACTTGCTGGGGTTCGCCATGCACGTGCGTCTTGGTCTCTTCGCCATGAGAGAAGACCCCCCAGCACCAGAGAGTCGATCGTCCCCGAATGCCACAAGTGTGGTGGCTGTCAGACGAGCAGTTGTTCTCATAATTGCACCCGTCTCCAGCGCTGATTGAGGTCCAGTCATTAGCGTCGCCTACTTTCTGCGGCGACACGGGGGGATCAGCATCCGACGTTTCCAGCCCAAGACCAAGCTGGCCCGAGTTGTTTCGTCCCCAACACCACGCCTGACCTTCGACGTCTATGGCACAAGCGTGGTTTCCCCCCACGCTGACGAACTTAAACGCACGTCCAGGTAGCACCTCCACCATGTCGCCATTACCCCGTACGATTTCGGCGGCCTCGTCTTCCCCCCAGCACCACAGGGTACTGTCGTCTCGGATCGCACAAGCGCTCCTCCAGCCTGCGTCCACCGAGAGCCATTTCGCCGTGCCACCCACGCGGATCGGTACGCTCCTCCGCTCCTTCTCAGTGTCCTCGGCCTGCCACCGGTCCCAATGTCCCCAGCACCACAACTCGCCGCTCGTGCGAATCCCGCACGTAAGCGAGCGCCCTGCCGCCACCTGTCTGTAGCCCTCCAGACAGGTCTCCTCCCTTGTGCCGTGGCAATAGCCGTCGCGGTGGCAGGTGGTACCGGAAGGACAGTCCAGCTTTGAATCGCACTCTACGCGGCACTCGGGAACCGTGGGTAGCTCAACGCAGGACTCGAGCAGGAGCATGGAAAGCGAATAGCTGAGCACGGCCCGCGCGCGGCCGAAGTGGACGTCGGCGAGTGTAAGGAGGCCGAGCGCCTCGTGATGGTGCTCGTGGTCATGTTCTCTAGCGGCCGCCGTAACAGTAACCGTCGCGATTGCACTCGGTTCCGTCGGGACACAGGCCGTCCTTGCATTCGGGTGTCGGCGGGAGTCAGGAGGCGTACACAACTTGCGGCCAAGGGGCAATCCCAGCGCACCCAACGTGACCTCTCGGAGGACGCTCAAAAAGCCCAAGCGCATTCGATGAGAGTCCCTCCTGCTCGTGGGACAATCGCAACATCTTCGAGCGAACGCCCCTTTCGCATCCCCCAGAAATAGGTAGTCAATCCCGCCAAGACGGCCATGCCACCAGCCGAATGCATGACAACGGACATGGTATTGAATCGACCTATGGCGTGTTCCTTGGCGCGAAAGTCCGTGCTCCACGTTCCGCCCTTTTCATAGAGCACCTGCAAGTCCGACGCGGCGACAGACGCGCGCCAGTGGAAATACAAGCCTGATCCGATAGCAAGCCCACCCAATGCCGCTGTCGCTAGACCCGCGACGCGCATTCCCGCACCGCGGCGATTGCGGGGAGAGTCCTTTGGCGGCAATGAGGTAGGGGTTGGCAGTGTTGTCCTTGTCTCGGCGTTTTCTCCCGTTGGAACGATCGGGGCCACCTCTTGGGTCGGCGCAACCATCGCCTGACGCTGCACGCATTCCTCCATCTCCGCAATGAGCGATTGCACCTTATCCCGGTTGGGGGTATCAGGCTCCGCGCGGAGGTACCTCCCATAGAAATGAAGCGCCGTGGCACAATCCTGCTTTAGGCGGTAGGACTGCGCGATGTTGTACAGGAGGCGCGGCGCTCCTGATATCGAATGGGCTTCCTTGAATAGAGCTATTGCGCGATCGTATTCCCCCAAATCAAAGGCGGCCTTCGCCTGTTGGTAAAGCTCCCGCGGCCGTCGAACCTTATCCACGATTCCGGGCTCTACAGGCGCCCGTGGCTCGCCGGTTGGGACTTGCTGTGCACGGACAGGGAGAGAGCACAAAGCAACCACCAAAGCCGCCGCGAACCAACACGACCGTGTACGAGTCGAGTGCTCGAACTGCACGAGATCATGGTAGCATCATCTTCGAGTTCCTAGAAAGACCGCGCGGGGGACTCGTTGCCTATCTGTCGTTCCTGGGCGAGGAAGCGCTGAGTGATCTTGCTCGAGTGAATGATGTAGTTGTCGAGGATGATGTGGATCCGCCGTGCTGCGGGGTGTTCGGCGACGAGACGCTCGACGAGATCGCAGAAGAGCCGGCTGTTCTTGCGTGGCGCTTCGACGGTGATGAGGCGGCGTGTCTTGGCGTTGAGTGCACCGGCGACGTAATGCTTCTCGTTCCTGCCGGGCGTGACGACTCGACTCTGAAATCCCCGAGGCATCCAGTCTCGGCCGATCTTCGGGTTCAAGTGGATGTCGACCTCGTCTGCGTAGAACACGGGCTCTGCGTCGGTAGCACCGTCGGCGAGTGCCTTGAGCTCACGCAGCACGCGGCGACGCCGCGGTGCCCGCCACGGGCAAACGACGATCGGCTTGGGAGATCCAAGACGAGCCCCCAGCTCGGCGAGGACGCGGCTCATCGTGCAAACGGCGATGCGGGGGAGCCCACGCTCGACCATCTCGAGGCAGAGGAGCTCGCGCGTCCACATCGGGCGCTCCCAGCCGCGGTCGGGCGGGACCAGGTAGAGCGCGGCGGAGACGTTCAGGCGGAACGTCTCGTCGACCTTGCGGCCTCTACCATTGTGGACCCGCTGGTCGTAGAGCATCTCGGGGCCGCCGAGCAGGTACCGTCGTGCTGCATTGACGACACTGGAGACAGCGACCTCGAGCTCGCGTGCCACGCGGGTCTTGGACGGCCGCTCCGGGGCGGCCAGCCGCGCGATGATCAGGAAGCGAGTCGCTGTGTTGGGATCGCTGGACTTCTTGGCCAAGCGGACCAACTCGACCGGCAGGACCTTCGAGACGTCTGCAAGAAACATGGGGCCTACGTCGCAATCGTTGGCCGGGAGCATGCCGGGCGGCCCGAGATCGCCAAGGCGATTCCAGA
>JACQUZ010000097.1 GCA_016210055.1 Deltaproteobacteria bacterium
CCGCCATGATCTTCTGGGGCATGGGGATCAGCCAGCACACGCACGGGACTGATAATGCCCGCTGTCTCATCAACCTGTGCCTCCTCTCGGGACACGTGGGCCGCCCAGGGACCGGCTTGCACCCGCTCCGCGGGCAAAACAACGTGCAGGGGGCGTCCGACGCTGGGCTTATCCCCATGGTTTTCCCCGACTACCAGCCGGTCAAGGATCCGACCGTGCGCGCTCGTTTCGAGAAGGCGTGGGGAGTTCCCCTCGACCCCAACCCTGGCCTGACGGTCGTCGAAATCATGAAAGCCGCGCTCGAAGGAAAGATCCGCGGGATGCTCATGATGGGAGAGAACCCCTTCCTCTCGGATCCGAACATCAACAAGGTGAGGAAGGCCCTCGCGGCGCTCGATTTCTTGGCTGTCCAGGACATCTTCCTCACCGAAACTGCCGAGTTCGCGGACGTCATTTTGCCGTCGACTTCGTTCTTCGAAAAGGCCGGTACCTTCACGAACACCGACCGCCGCGTGCAGCTCGGGCAGAAGGTCCTCGATCCGCCTGGACAAGCACGTCTCGACTGGGAGATCACCTGCGCAATCGCAACGCGCATGAGCTATCCCATGGGATACGAGTCGATCGAACAGGTATTTGCCGAGCTTGCCTCCCTATCCCCGTCCCTGTCTGGGATGACATGGGAGAACCTCGCAGGACCTGGACGCACTTGGCCCGAAGACAAGGCGATCCTTTTTGATCGGCAGTTCCCTCTGGGGAAAGGGAAGCTCGTGCCCGCGACGTTCGCTCCGGCAAGGGAGCTGCCCGATGATGAGTTCCCGCTCGTGCTCCTTACGGGGCGGATCCTCGAGCATTGGCATACCGGCTCCATGACGCGCCGTTCGAAGGCCCTCGACGCGATCTTTCCCGAGCCCTTTATTGAGCTCAGCCCCCCCGACGCGGAGCGCCTCGGGATTCACCAAGGCGACATGGTACGCGCCCGTTCCCGTCGAGGAGAGATCCGGGTCAGGTGTCGCGTCTCCGATGCCAGCGCCCCGGGATCCTGCTTCATGCCGTTTCATTTCCGCGAGGCGGCCGCCAATGTCCTCACCATCGACGAGCTCGATCCCTACGGAAAAATCCCCGAGTTCAAGTTCTGCGCCGTGTCGATCGAAAAAGCCTAGCGCCGCCGTGTCGCTAGCTGCCTTCCCGGCAGTCTCCCCAAATCGCCCTCACATCACTTACATCACCGGCGTTCGGGGCTACCACCAGGTTCCCCTTATTCATGACCGAAAGCCGCTGAGACTTGGCCACGTGGTAGAGCCCAAAGGAATGGCCCAGCTCATGGGCGATCGTAACGACTTGCGCCAGCCCACCAAGTCGGCGATTAATGAGCACCTTCCCCTCCTCGTCCTCGTACACCCCATAGATGGCCAGGGCACCGTCCTCAAAGCGGACCGGCAGGCGCGGCGCATCGGGCAGGTCGTCGAGGGTGAGCTGCGCCGACACCGCTTGGTTCCACAACTCGACCGCCTGGGCAAGGTTGCCCCGCTCTGCGAGCGTGGAGCCCTCGGCCGGGACCACGACAAGTGGCTCACAGGGGTTGTGAACGATGTCAAAGGTCATGTCCTGCGGCCGGTCGCAGGACATGACCGAGACGACGAGCAGCGCGACGTCGAACAGGAGAGGGCCAATCCGCTTGGTCATGGGAGGGACAGGCTAGCGTGATTTCTCGAGGGTGCAAGCAGGCACTTGCGGTATAAGATGCTTCGTGGCCGAGCGCGTCCCACAGGTGTCGGTGGTCATCCCGTGCTTTAACGAGGGACAGACCATTCCGCGTCTCGTAGGGGCGCTTGACCGGGCTTCGTCCCAGCTCGAGTCGACAGGCCGCTCGACCGAAGTCATTGTCGTCGACGACGGCTCGCGTGACGAGACCTGGTCCCGCCTGGCCGATGCCGCGCGCTCACGTCCTTGGCTGCGCCTCGTTCGCTTCCGGCGGAATTTCGGCCAAACCGCGGCCATGTCTGCTGGGTTCAAGCTGGCCCGCGGGACGTATATCGTGCCCATGGATGCGGACCTGCAAAACGATCCGGATGATATCCCGGCGCTCGTTTCCAAGCTCGAGGAAGGATTCGACGTCGTTTCTGGCTGGCGCAAGAACCGGCAGGACAAGGCGCTCTCCCGCAAGATACCGTCGCGCGTCGCCAACTGGGTCATTGGCAGCGTCTCGGGCCTGCGCCTTCATGATTACGGATGTACTCTCAAGGGCTATCGCCGCGAAGTGCTCGAGCCCGTGCGCCTCTATGGCGAGATGCACCGCTTCATCCCCATTTATGCCAAGTGGGCGGGCGCCCGTGTGACGGAAATGGTGGTGCGTCACCATCCGCGCAAGGAGGGAAAGTCCAAGTACGGCCTCGGCCGCACTCTGAAGGTGATACTCGACCTTCTGACCGTGAAGTTTCTCGGCGATTACTCGACGAAGCCCCTGTATCTCTTTGGCCTCTGGGGGCTCCTGCTCTGCCTCGCTGGAACGGCGTGCGGGATCATCACCCTCGTGCAAAAATTCGTCGACGGAGCGTACGCGCACCGAAATCCTCTCCTCCTTCTGGCCGTTCTCCTGTTCATCGTCGGGATGCAGCTCATCGGCATGGGCCTTTTGGCTGAGCTTCAGGTCCGCACGTACCATGAGTCCCAAGCCAAGCCGATCTACCTCGTTGCTGAGGAGGTGAATGCGCCGTGTGCGGAATTGCCGGCATCCTCGCCCCCGGTGACGGCCAAGGGTTAGAGCGCGCGCTTCGCGCGATGACCTCGGCCCTGGCCGCGCGAGGTCCCGACGGCGAGGGCTTCTTGCTTGCCCCTCCGATGGGGCTTGGGCACAGGCGTCTCGCGATCATCGACGTCGACGGGGGCAAGCAGCCTCTTTTTTCCGAGGACGGTAACGTCGTGGCGGTCGTCAACGGCGAGATCTACAACTTCGTCGAGCTACGGCGCGCGCTCGAGCAGGCTGGCCATCGGTTTGCTACGCGCTCCGACTCGGAAGTCGTTGTGCACGCCTACGAAGAATGGGGGGACGGCTTCCTCGAGCAAGTCGAAGGGATGTTTGCCCTGGCCGTGTGGGAGGCGCGAGCGCAGCGCTTGCTCTTGGCGAGAGATCGCATGGGGGAAAAACCGCTCTATTGGACGGAGCTTCCCAGGCACGGGCTCGCCTTTGCGTCTGAGCTCAAGGCCTTGCGACACGTGCCTGGACTAGACGCACGCATTGATCCGAATTCCCTCGCTCGCTACCTCGTGTACGAGTACGTCCCGTCCCCGGCCACGATCTTGCGCGGAGCACGCAAGCTTGAACCCGGCACCTCGCTCACCATCAGGGCCGGAGAAGCCCCGCGCGTCTGGCGCTACTGGGACCTGCCGATTGCCAAAGAAAACGATGCCCGCGTGGGCCACCCGGAGCAGGCAGCGGAAATTCTTCGCTCAGAGCTTCGTCGCTCGGTCAAGGAACGGCTTGTGTCCGACGTGCCGCTCGGTATCTTCCTGTCGGGTGGGCTCGATTCGTCGGCCATAGCTGCGCTGGCCGCCCAGGCGCGGGGGGGCGACATTGACACTTTCTCCCTCGGGTTTGACGTGCCGAGCTTCGACGAGTCGGGTGAAGCGCGGCGCGTGGCGCAGGCCATCTCATCGCGCCACCACGAGGAGCGCATCTCGGCACGTGCTCTGCTTGAGCTCCTCCCGATGGTCGGAGGGCTCCTCGATGAGCCGCTCGGGGACGGCTCCATCGTTCCGACTCACTTGCTCGCGCGTTTTACCCGCCGCCACGTCACGGTGGCGCTGGGAGGAGACGGTGGCGACGAGCTGTTCTTCGGCTACCCCACGTTCCAAGCAGAACGTGTTGCCCAGGCGATCTTTGATCGGACGCCACGACCCCTGGCGAGCGCCGCCGCGACAATTGCGAGTGGCTTGGCAAGTGCGCTCCCCGTCTCGACGCGGTACATGTCGCTCGACTTCAAGCTCAAGCAATTCCTGAAAGGAATGGCGCTCTCGGGTGCACATCGCCACCAAGCCTGGCTCGGTTCGCTCGCCCCGGCCGACGCGGTGGCTGCACTCTCAGAGGACGTGGCCCGTGAAGTAGGCGGAGACCTCCACGACGTCATCGATGAGCGGCTCGCCAGGTCGAGCGCACGCGATCCATGGGATCGCCTCATGGTTTTCTACGCGCGCGGCTACCTCGGCGACGACGTCCTCACCAAGGTTGACCGTGCGACGATGGCAGTGGGACTCGAGGCCCGAGCGCCGCTCTTGGACCGCCGCATCATCGAGCTCGCGTGCCGCCTCGCGCTTCCCCTGCGCATGCGTGGTTTTGATACCAAGCACCTCCTCAAGCGCGCAATGAAAGGAATCCTGCCCAACAAGACCATCTCCAGGAGAAAGCAAGGATTTGCCATGCCCATAGGGCACTGGCTAAAGACGGAGCTGCGACCTCTCATGGAGGCGGACCTCGCAACCTCGCGGCTTCGCGACGAAGGACTGTTTTCACCGCAGCCAGTTCGCAGGCTCGTCGACGAGCACGTCTCTGGGCAAGCCGACCACCGCAAGCCTCTGTGGACCCTGATTGCGTTCCAGAGGTGGTGGCAAAGCTGGAGAACGCTCTAGTGGAGAGGGCGACCTACGAGATCGAGGCCTTGGTCGAGCGGGACCACTGGTGGTTTCGTGGCAGGCGCAAGCTCCTCTCGAGTCTCCTCGCCAACCTCGATCCTCCTCTCGCTCCGAGCGCTCGCGTGCTCGACGTTGGCTGCGGTACTGGCGCCAACGGCCCCGTGCTAACCGAATACGGACGAGAGGTGATTGGAATCGACGCGTCCTCGGTCCCGCTCGGGATCGCGGGAACGGCGCAACGCGGGCACACGGTCCGGGTGCGTGGAGACGCTTGCTCCCTTCCATTTGCGAGCGAGTCGTTCGATCTCGTGGTCGCACTGGACGTGCTCGAGCACCTCGAAGACGACCACGCCGCCGCGAGGGAGCTCTTTCGCGTCATGCGCCCGGGTGGTGCCCTCATCGTGTTCGTCCCCGCCCTTCGGATCCTTTGGGGCCTGCAGGATGACGTCTCCCATCACGTTCGCCGCTACGACAAGGACGAGCTCCGCCTGGTGGTCCTGGGCGCTGGCCTGGACATCCAACGCCTCACCTTCTTTAACACCTTTCTCTTTCCACCCATTTTGGCCGCACGGCTCGCCATGCGCGTCTTCCCACCGCGCCACCTGAAAAGCGAGAACGAAATTGGTGGGAAGGTCGCGAACGCCATTCTCGCCCACGTGTTTTCTTGGGAGGTACCAGTTCTCGAGTGGCTCGACTTCCCCGTCGGTGTCTCCCTCGCCTGCGTGGCACGAAGGCCGCCTCGCGGCGGCTAGCACGTGCTCAGCGATTGAACGCCTTGGGGTCGAGCCGGTACCGCCGAATCCATCGCTGGACCTGCACGCGCGGCTTTCCCATGGCTCGAGCCACCGCGCTGATGTTGCCGCGGTGCTCCGAAAAAAGAGCAATGAGCTGCTCCAGCCGCAGAGCGTCGTCTTCGGTGAGCGGTCGTCCCCCTCGTTCCTCCCCAACGGTTGGCACCGTCATCCCGCCGGCACACGCCGAAACCATCGACTCCGGGAAATGCTTCGCATCGATTACGCCGTCCCCAGCGAGGTGAAGGGCTGCGCTCAGCGATTTCTCGAGCTCCCGGATGTTGAACGGCCAATCGTAGCGAAAGAGCAGCCGTGCTGCCTCTCGTCGAATGACCAGGCGCTCTGCATCGCCTGGCGCGATTCGATGGAGCATCGTGGCCACAAGCAGCCCCAGGTCCTCGCGCCGCGCCCTAAGCGGCGGCAAGGTCAGGGTGAATGCGCCGATGCGCGCAAGCAGATCCCCACGGAACTCGCCAGACGCAACACGCGCATGGAGGTCACGGTGCGTGGCCGCTACAGCCCGAAAATCGACGGCAATCGGCTTTCTCGCTCCGATCGGGAGCACCTCACGCTCCTGAAGAACCCTCAAGAAGGTCACCTGGGTCGCGAGGGGCATGTCGCCAATTTCGTCGAGAAACAAGGTCCCGTGGTCGGCCGCACTGATGAGCCCGGGACGGTCCTCCACGGCGCCCGAGAACGCACCTTTCCGGTAGCCGAAGAGCTCGGACTCAATGAGGTTTGCTGGGAGGGAGCCGCAGTTGATAGGCACCATGGCCCCGTGCCTGCGGGACATGCGGTGAAGGGCACGGGCGACCTGCTCCTTCCCAGTACCGGTCTCCCCCAAGATCATCACGGGAAGCGTGGATGGGGCCACGCTTTCCAGGGCAGTGAGCTTCCTGCCGAGGGGCGGAAACAGCGTCAAGAGCTCGGGGAACTGGGCGGAATGCTCGGCGAGGTCCAGGTCAATCGGGTCCGAGTCTGCCATCGAGACCGCCGAGCGAAACATGAAGAACGTGTACCCAAGCTCGAGGAGGTCCCCATCCTCGAGGAGGGCACTGGCCTGTGCGACGCCATTCCGGACGGTACCGTTCTTGGATCCGGCGTCCTTGAGCATCCATCGGTCACCGACCCGAGTCACGGATGCGTGGGCCTGGGACACCCGATGGTCGGGAACCCGCAGGACGAGACGCCTCTTGCTCCCCGCCATGTCCCGCACGGCGCTCCTTGCGGTTCCGCGGCCTATCTCGACGGCATCCACGTCCGCCAGCGAGTAGCGGGCCGGCCGCGTGGCAGGTCGACCGCAGTCGATCACCAGGAAGAGCGTTGGGGCCAGAAAGGTGTCCTCCGAGCGAAAAGCCCGCTCGTCTCCCACCGAAATCGTGCTGCCCGATCCCCCCCCGCTGTGCATGGAGTCTAATAATTCTATACTGGCCCCTTCAGCATGAGCGGAGAAACTAGCCCAGACGGAACCCTTTCCTGTGAACCGGCCGACTCGCCCCCAGCGCGGCGGGACACGGGTGGATTGAACGTAGTCCCAGCGGAGTACTACACCGTGAGCGGTGAGCATGCACGGGGTGGGCTGGGACGCGTGCTTCGGGCGCGCGACCGACGCCTCGACCGCACCGTCGCCATCAAGGAGCTACTCCACGGAGGAGCGGGTCAAGCCGAGCGGTTCGTGCGCGAGGTACGACTCACCGCACGCCTCCAGCACCCGGCGATTGTGCCCGTGTACGAGGCAGGACGCTGGCCAACCGGGGAGCCGTTTTACTCCATGAGGCTTGTCTCCGGTCGGTCCCTCAAGGAAACCATTTCAGAACGGCGCACGCTTGATGAGCGTCTCGCGCTCTTGCCCAACGTCATTGCGGTTTCGGAGGCCGTTGCCTATGCCCACAGCGAGGGGGTCATCCACCGAGATCTCAAGCCGTCCAACATCCTCGTCGGCGCGTTCGGCGAAACCGTGGTCGTCGACTGGGGACTGGCAAAAGACCTCACCGAGGAAGACGAATCGCCCGACATCGCTGGCGGACCCTATCGGGATGTCGCTGGTGGGCTCACTGTAACGGGAGCAGTCCTCGGCACACCCGCTTACATGCCTCCTGAGCAGGCGCTCGGCAAGAAAGTCGACGAGCGGGCGGATGTCTATGCCCTTGGTGCGATCCTTTACCACGTGCTCGCCGGACGACCGCCCTACGATGGGGTCCACACGGCCGACGTAATCTCGAAGGTCACTGCAGGCCCGCCACCTTTGCTGGAAAACGTTCAACCCGGAATTCCCCGGGAGCTCATGACCATTGTCGGCAAGGCGATGTCCCGTGACCCGAGCGCCCGTTACCCCACGGCCAGCGAGCTCGCACAGGACCTCAAGCAGTTCCAGAGCGGGCAGCTCGTTACATCGCACATCTACTCGCGCTCGGCCCTCTTCTATCGTTGGCTGAAGCGGAACCGCGTTCCAGTGACCATTTCCCTTGTATTCCTCATGGCCATGGGTGCGACCGGCCTCTTGAGCATCAAGAGGATCGTCAGCGAGCGCAACCGCGCAGAGAAACAGCGTCTTCTCGCCGAAGAAGCAAAGGGGCAGGCGGAGTCCCGAAGCCACGAGCTCCTCCTCACGCAGGCCCGCACGTCCCTGCTTTCGGACCCGACGGCGGCCCTTGCTTGGCTAAAGCTTTACCCGCTGTCCGAAAAGGGCTGGCGCGTCGCACGCGACATCGCGGTCGACGCGGCGAGCCGCGGCGTCACCCGCCACGTCCTGCGCGGACACGAAAGCCTTGTCGAGCACCTGGCCATCACTTCGGATGGCCGTTTCTTGGTGTCCACGGGGACTGACAAGACAGTCCGCACCTGGGAACTTTCGTCCGGGAGGGCGCTCCACGTATTTCCTCACGACAGCGAAGCGCTTTCCCTTCGAACGTCACCGACGGCGCCGCTCGTAGCGGTAGCGGGCTCCGACGGAACCGTGCGCCTTTGGGACCTCGATTCGGGAAGTGGAGGGATCCTGCGTGGCCACGGGGGCGTCGTCATGAGCCTTGCTTTTTCGCCCGACGGGAAAATGCTCGCCTCGGGCGGAAGCGACAAGACGATCCGCGTCTGGGACATGGGCAGTCGAAAAGCCAAGGTGTTCCATGGGCACAAGGGCACCGTGTATTCCGTCGCATTTTCACCAAGCGGCCAAGCGGTCGCGTCGACCGGCACCGACGGCGCCGTGCTCCTTTGGAACATCGCCACTGGGAAGCCCCGTGCCGTCTACCACCACTCTGGCGAGGCTCAGCTCGTCACGTTTTCGGGTGATGGCCTGCTTCTCGCCTCGATTGGAAACGATGGTGAGGTTCGCACGTGGAGCGCCGTCTCAGGAAAAAACCAGCTCCTCGGCCGTCACGAAGGACCAGGATACGCAGCGGTTTTCTCCCCAGATAGCAACCACCTGGCAACAGCCGGCGCGGACAGCACGATCCGCCTCTGGGACCTACCGTCTGGGAGAAATGAAATCCTTCGCGGGCATGAGGGCGCAGCTCACGAGCTCGCCTTTTCACCCGACTCGAAACACCTAGTCTCCGGCGGCTTGGATGGAACAGTCCGCCTCTGGGAAGTGGCCTCGCTTGGCAGCCTAATCCTCAAGGGGCATTCGTCAGCCGTCTGGGACGTTGACTTCTCACCCGACGGAGAAACCGTGGTCTCCGCAAGCGATGACAAGACCGTGCGCATCTGGTCTGTTCCGCGAGCGGTGGGCCAGGTCTTTCGCGGACATGGCGATCCGGTCTTCCAAGCGGCCTTTGCGGGGAATCACAAGATTATTTCGGTTGCACGAGACAGGTCGGTCATGGCCTGGGACCTCGCCGCGGGCAAGGGAACCGTCCTCGGCCGTCACGACGACATGGTATTCCGGGTGGCAACATCGCCCGACGCGAAAACGGCGGCGACCGTGGGATGGGACAATACGGTCCGCTTGTGGAACCTCGAAGAGGGCACGCAGCGAGTACTTCGGGGGCACCAGGGGATCACGTGGGCCGTGGAGTTCTCTCCTCGTGGGGATTGGGTAGCGTCGGCGAGTGCCGACGGAACGGTTCGAGTCTGGGACTTGTCGTCGGGCGGAAGCCGCGTCTTCCGAGGACACGAAGGAGAAGTGGACGCCTTGGCGGTGTCCCCAGACGGAACACTCCTCATTTCGGGGAGCCACGACAAAACCGCGCGCTTGTGGGACGTGCAGACCGGTGAAAGCAAGATCCTCGAGGGGCACAAAGGGCTCGTGTATCGCGTGGCGTTTTCTCCCAGCGGGCAAAAGATCGCAACAGCGAGCTGGGACGGAACCGTTCGGATTTGGGATGTCAACGCCAACCTGACACAAGTTCTTTCGGGTCACGAAGGACCAATCCGTAGCGTGGCCTTTTCGCCAGACGGCAGCCGTCTCGTCACCGCTGGAGACGACACGGCCGTGCGGATATGGAACGTCACCACCGGAGAGGCCGCCCTCCTATTGGGACATGAAGATCTCGTTTTTCAAGCCGTCTTCTCTCCAGATGGCAAGCGGGTCGCATCGGCAAGCCGCGATCGAACGGTTCGATTGTGGGAAGTCGAAAGCGGGGAAGTTCGTATTTTCCGAGGACACCGTGCCCATGTATGGTCCGTGGATTTCTCGCCGGACAGCCGCATGGTGGTTTCCACTGGCGTCGACACCACGGTTCGCGCCTGGGATCTTTCCCAACTTGAACCGATCCCCACGGGCCCGAGGGAGTTCTCCGCGTGGCTTAATGAACAGACCAGCGCTCGCATTCTAGTCGGCCGTCCGAAGTGATTTCGCTTGCGACCCGTCGCACCACTGTAGTAAAGGGTTTGGATTCGTCTCAACAGGGAACAGGGGAAACCAATGAAAAAAATCGCCGGCAAGAAGCTTCGCCTGCATCGCGAAACCGTCCGTGTCATCTCCAACGTAGATCTCGCCCAGGTATTGGGCGGGGATCGCCCCTCCGGCCGCAGGGATGGTGGCTGCGGAACAAACCTCACCCGCTCCTATGGCGTGATCGGTTGCGATCCTGGGAAGTAGCCTTCTAGGCGGTTCGCGCTAACCGCTCACCATCCTAACGCCTGCGAAGCAAGCCATTCGCCTCCCCATACTCGTCCCCACAGCTCGTGCACTGCACACGAAAACCCGAGGGCAGCTTGGCGTCGGCTCCAAGCCGCTCGCCACATCGACAAGTCCAACCCATCCGCCCTGCTGGAACTCCAGCGACGAGCGCGTACGCCGGGACATCCCCACGCACGACGGCTCCTGCGGCTACGAACGCGTACTCGCCGAGGGTGGCGCCGCACACAATGGTCGCGTTCGCACCGATCGTAGCCCCACGCATGACACGGGTTTCCTTGAATTCGTGCTTGCGATTGACCTCCGCTCGAGGGTTGAGCACGTTCGTGAACACCATGGAAGGCCCGCAGAACACGTGATCTTCGAGGGTCACGCCGTCGTAAATGGATACGTTGTTCTGCACTCGGACGTTGTCCCCAAGACGAACGTTTCCGACAAAGACGTTCTGGCCGAGAACGCAGTTCTTGCCAATCGTTGCCCCTCCCATTACGTGGCAGAAGTGCCAAATCTTCGTGCCATCACCGATCGATGCACCGTCATCAATGCAGGCGCTCTCGTGGGCAAAGTAGCTCATTGACATGAGCTCACCATAGCAGTTCTTGTCCACATTTCTTTGGCTCGAAACCTCCTGGAAAAGTAGAGACGTTAATTATTAGCCATGCATGACATGAGAAATCGCTTGGGCCAGTTTCTCAAAGCCGGTCACCTGGGCACTCTCCTCACATCTTTCCTTTACTTTGACTTCTGCTTCGCCGCGTGGGTGCTCAACGCTGCAATGGCCCCATTTATCAGCGAGGAACTCCACCTCTCCCATGCCCAGAAAGGGCTCGTGCTTTCGATTCCGGTGATTGCCGGCGCGCTCATGCGGCTCCCTCTCGGAATCCTGTCGCAGTACATCGGGCGCAAGCGCGCGGCACAGGTAGAGATGGGACTAATCGTAGCCGGCTTGACCTATGGCTATTTCTTCGTCGACACGCTCGCAAGCCTCGTGCTCATGGGCATGTTCCTGGGGGTCGCGGGCGCGAGCTTTGGCGTCGCTCTATCGCTCGGTGCAGGATGGTATCCGCCGAAATACAAGGGCCTCGCCATGGGAATAGCAGGGGCGGGAAATAGCGGCGCCGTGATCGCAATGCTCTTCGCGCCGCCTCTCGCCATGGTGCTCGGGTGGCGGGCCGTCTATGGCGTGGCGGCAATTCCCGTGCTCGTAGCCATGGCGCTCTTGCAGATCTTCGCCAAGGAACCGCCAGATCGGGAACACAAGCGCCTGCGCGATTACCTGGGAATCCTCGTCGAGAAGGACGCCTGGGTGTTCAATCTTCTCTACATGGTCACCTTCGGCGGCTTTATCGGGTTGACCACTTTCCTGCCGACGTTATTCCACGACCAATACCAGATCCCAAAGGCGCAGGTCGGCCAGTTCTCGGCCGGTATCGTGGTCGCGGCGAGTCTCTTGCGCATCTTGGGCGGGTGGCTCGCTGATAAGGTGGGCGGAATCCGGCTTCTCTTCGGCTTGTTTCTGGTCATCATGGCGAGCGTGCTTGTTTCGGCGACCATGCCGGCAAGTCCATGGGTCATGGTGGCCTGCCTCGTCGTGGCGTTTTCTGCCATGGGCGCCGGGAACGGTGCGGTGTTTCAGCTCGTACCGTTGCGCTTCCGGTCGAGCACCGCGGTGGCCACCAGCCTTATTGGAGAGATCGGGGCGCTCGCGGGAGGGCTATTGCCCAATGCCATGGGCTTGGGAAAGCATTGGACCGGTAGCTTTGCCCCAGGATTTTGCTTTATCGCATGCCTGGCGACGATGAGCATGATTGCCCTCGGGACTGTGACGCACGCCTGGACGACCTCCTGGGTAGCCCCGGGGGGCCGGGCCCATGAGACGAGCGAGCCCGTCCTGTCGTAACGACCACTCCCGCTCGGATCTCCCTGATATTGTTTTTCTTCGTAACCGACAGAAATCACGAAAGTTTTTCGTAGTCCAATGACACGCTGCGTAATTTTTATTGACACCCAGCGCAAAGCCTCCTATACAAGACTAGGTTTCATCGCGTCATGCCCAAGGTCACCTCCATTCGAGAAGCAACCAGGGCTCCGCTGATTGGCCTTCTTGGGCTTATTAGCCTTATTAGCCTTATTGGGCTCCTCGTATGCGGCGGGGGCCTGTGTGGCATGACGTAGCCCCGATAGACAGTCACACAGGCCCACCCGCTGAAAAAGCCGGTGGGCCTTTTTTGTTTTCGGCGCCGAAAGGCCCATGACAGCGAGAAGAGGGACGATGACCAAGAGCATTCACACTAGCCCATCCGCACTCGCCGCTTCGCCATCCGCGTCGTACGCCGGCGAGCCCGTAACCGGCGGCCAAGTCGTTGTTGAGGGGATTCTTCAAAACGGCGTTGACGTAGCTTTCGGTTATCCGGGTGGGGCGGTCATGCCGCTCTACGACGACATCTTGAAGTATCAGGGCAGCTTTCGGCATGTCCTAGTCAGGCACGAGCAGGGAGCGGTCCACGCCGCCCAAGCTTGGGCCCGCGTCACAGGAAAGCCTGGAGTCGCCATTGGCACCAGCGGCCCCGGAGCGACCAACCTGATCACGGGAATCATGGACGCCCGCCTCGACTCGACCCCACTCGTGGTCTTCGGTGGGCAAGTCGCCACCCACCTGATTGGGAACGACGCGTTCCAAGAGACGGACATGATGGGGATGACCAACCCGATTACCAAGCACAACTTCCAGGTAAGAAGCGTCCACGAGCTCGGCCTGGTCATTCACAAGGCTTTCCACATTGCGCGCACCGGCCGCCCGGGGCCCGTGTACATCGATCTTCCAAAGGACATCCAGCTCGGGAAAACCCGCCGGTGGGACGGGCCGCGACCAGATTTCTCGTCGTGCATCACTCCTCGTCCCGTAGACATGCAGGCGGTGGCTCGTGCGGCGATGCTCATCCGATCGGCCAAGCGACCTTTTCTCGTCATTGGCCACGGAGGCATCCACGCCGAGGCCAATGATGCGCTCCGGGTCCTCGCCAAGACGCTCAACATCCCCATGGGCACGACAATTCTTGCCAAAGGCCTCGCCGACGAGCTGGATCCTCTGAGCGTCGGCTGCGTCGGCATGCATGGCCGACGGGTGGCCAACTACGCCGTGGTCAACTGCGATGTCCTCATCGCCTTCGGCTGTCGGTTTAGCGACCGCATCACAGGCGAAACCAAGTCCTTCGCCAAGGGGAAGCGAATCGTCCACGTGGACATCGACCCCTACGAGATCGGCAAGAACGTCCCAGCGCACGTAGGCATCGTCGCCGACGCTCGTGAGGCAGCCGAAGCGCTCCTGCAGGAGCTGCGAGGGTTCAAGGGGGACTGGGACGCGTGGACGGATCGGATCAAGGTTCTACGCGACATCTGTAACGGCTGCGTCCCCAATCCCAAGTATCCCGGAATGCCACCCAAGCATGTCATGAACGTCCTTAATTCGGTCATTGCCGACGACGACGTGATTACCACGGGCGTTGGCCAGCATCAGATGTTCGCCTGTCATTACCTTTACCGGCGCAAGCCACGCACGTTTATCACCAGCGGTGGCGCGGGAACCATGGGATTCGGATTGCCTGCGGCCATCGGTGCTGCCATTGCCAAGCCATGGGTCAACGTGTGGGCCATCGAAGGAGACGGCAGTCTTCAGATGACCCTTCAGGAGCTCGGCACGTTAAGGGAGTCGGGCGCCAAGGTGATCGTGGTTCTCATCGACAATTCATTTCTCGGAATGGTCAGGCAGTGGCAGGAGCTCTACTTGGGCCGTCGCTACTCGGCCGTCGACCTCTCGTTCAACCCCGATTTCGCGAGGCTCGCTGAGGCGTATGGGATCGAGGCGCTTCGATGTGAGGATGGAAAGAGCCTCAAGGAAGGTCTCAAGCACGCGCGGGATGCTGCCCACAGCGTCTTCCTGCACGTGCGGGTCGAGAAAGAGAGCAACATGCTGCCGATGATCCCTCCGGGAGGAAAGGTCAGCGAGTTCTTCGGTTACTGCATCGAGGAGCCAGGGCAGTTCTTCACGCAAGCGGAGCTGGCGAAGCTTTGCGACCCTGCTGAAAAGAAAGAGGGCGCGTGATGAGCGTCCGCGAGCACACCCTTTCCATCCTGGTTCGCAACGAGCCAGGGGTCCTGTCCAAGATCGCGGGGATGTTCTATCGCCGCGGCCACAACATAGAGACGTTGACCGTTGGGAAAACCCACCAGCCAGGGCTTTCCAAGATCGTGATTTCGGTCCCGACCGACGACAGGACGATTGAGCACTTGCGACGGCAGATCGAGAACCTCGTGGACGTGGAGAAGGCGACGCTCGTCGAGCGCAACCAATCCATCCTCATGGAGGTTTGTCTGCTTCGGGTCGCCTACAAGAACCCCTCTGAACGAATGGAAATTATGGCGAGCGCGCAGCCATATCGACCACAGCTCGTGGGGATAGACGACCATTCCCTCACCCTTCAGATCGCCGAGCGCCCAATTCTCGTCGACGACTTTGTCTCGACGATGAGGCGCCACGAGGTGCTCGACGTCTCGCGAACGGGGATGACCGCCATAGGCCCCCCCATGTCGATTTCGATACAGGTACACGGAGATGAGCCGGTAGCCGCTGAATCGCTCGCAACGCCTTGGCAAGGAGACGACAGATGAGAGTGCTTACGCTTAAGGATGCTTCACTCGCCCCGCTCAAGGGAGTTCCCATTGCCGTGATTGGCTACGGCGCCCAGGGACGCGCCCAAGCCCTCTGTTTCAAGGACTCGGGGCTTCAAGTGGTTGTTGGCGTGCGAGAAGGCGGGCCTTCGTGGAATCAGGCCAAGCAGGATGGCCTGCGCGTCGCCTCCATCGCGGAGGCAGCGCGGGAGGCCGAGCTCATTCACGTCCTCATTCCCGATGAGTGCCACAAGGACGTGTACGACCGAGAGATCGCTCCGCACGTCACGCAGGGCAAGACCCTCTCTTTTTCTCACGGCTTCAGCGTCGTGTATGGCCGTATTTCGCCGCCTGCCGGGGTGGACGTCATCCTCGTCGCACCCAAGGCGCCTGGAACCGAAGAGCGCAAGGCATTCCTCCAGGGGTTTGGAGTGCCCGGCCTCATTGCGGTGCGAAAGAACGAAAGCGGCGGCGCTCGCGACAAGGCCCTTGCGCTCGCCCATGCCATGGGTCTCACGCGCGCGGGTGTCCTGGAGTGCACGTTTGAAGAAGAGACCTATGAGGACCTGTTTGGCGAGCAGGCGGTTCTTTGCGGCGGCGTCTCCGAGCTCGTCAAGGCTGGTTTCGAGACGCTCGTCGAGGCCGGATTCCCGCCCGAGATGGCCTACTTCGAGTGTCTCCACGAGCTCAAGCTCATCGTCGACCTCATGTACGAGGGCGGCCTCACGCGCATGTGGGACGTGGTGTCCAACACCGCCGAGTACGGCGGCCGCACGCTCGGCCCCAAGGTAATTGGTCCCGAGGTACGCGAGCGGATGCGCGAGCTCCTCAAGGACGTCCAGACCGGCGAGTTCGCCAAGCGCTGGGTAGCCGAGTACGAAGCCGGGCTCCCAAATCTTCGTTCGATGCGAAAGGCAGAGGCCGAGCATCCCATTGAGGTTGTGGGCCGCCAAGTTCGGTCCTTGTTCCAGAAGAAGGTCGACCCAGCAGCGCAGGCAAAGGCCTCATAGATGAAGAGCCCGGTCGCGATCTACGACACGACCTTGCGGGATGGAACCCAGGGGGAGGGGTTCCAGCTCTCGGTCGCCGACAAGCTCGCCATCACGGAGCTCCTCGACGATCTCGGAGCGACGCACGTCGAGGGCGGGTGGCCGGGTTCCAATCCGCGGGACGAAGCGTACTTCGCCAAGGCCGTCCGCCTCCCTCTTTCCCGCGCACGGGTCGTGGCGTTTGGCGCTACCCGTCGCGCGGGGATGCGCTGCGATGCCGACACGAGCATCCAGGCACTCCTTTCCGCGGGCACCCCTTCAGTCACCATTTTTGGGAAAGCGTGGAGGTTTCAAGCCTCGCGCGCCCTGGGCATTTCGCCGGAAGAGAACCTTGAGCTCATCGACGACACGGTTCGCTACCTCAAGGCCCGGGTAGACGAGGTCATTTTTGACGCTGAGCACTTTTTCGACGGATATCGAGACAACCCGGCCTACGCGCTGGCTGCCCTCCAAGCCGCCGCCCAGGCCGGCGCTGATGCCCTTGTTCTTTGCGACACGAACGGCGGGACGCTCACCCACGAGGTGAGCATGGCTGTGGCACAGGTGGCGAGCACCACGTCTCGCCCCATTGGTATCCACGCGCATAATGACGCGGAGCTCGCCGTAGCCAACTCGATCGCCGCCGTGCTCGCAGGCGCCTCCATGGTCCAGGGCACCATCAATGGGTACGGCGAGCGCTGTGGAAACGCCAACCTGGTATCTGTGATACCGGCCCTCTCCTTGAAGCTTGGGATCGAGTGCATTCCAAGGGACAAGCTGGCGCTGCTGACTCGCATCGCCCACGCCGTGGACGAGCTCACCAACCAGGTGCCTCGGAACAACCAGCCTTACGTAGGTCGGAGTGCCTTTGCTCACAAGGGGGGCGTCCACGTCAATGCCGTCATGAAGGACAGCCGCACGTACGAGCACGTCGATCCCCAGGCCGTGGGCAATTCCCGAAGGGTCCTTGTGTCCGATCTATCCGGCAAGGCAAGCGTGCTCCTCAAGGCGCGGGAACACGGCATTGACCTGGCGCCCGATGACCCAATGGCCGCAGAGGTTCTCCGTCGTGTCAAGGAGCTGGAGAGCGAAGGATATGAGTTCGAAGGTGCAGAAGCGTCCTTTCGCCTGCTCATTAGCCAAGCCATTGGGCAAAGGCAGCGCTACTTCAAGCTTGTTCGCCTAAACGTGAGCACGCATCTTGCCGATGATTCGTCGACCGAGGCGATGCAAGGGGGGACGGCCACTTGTGAGCTCAGCCTGAGCGTGGGGGGCGTCGAGGCGGACGCAATCGCCCGCGGCAATGGCCCGGTCCATGCCATGGATCGGGCGCTCAGGCAGGTCGTCGATAGGTTTTATCCCGCACTGGCCTCCATGCGCCTGGTTGATTACAAGGTCAGAGCATTGAGTAGCGGCGACGGTACGGCCGCGTTCATTCGCGTATTGGTTCAATCTACCGACGGCAAGGAGGTCTGGGGGACCGTCGGCGTTTCCACCAATGTCATTGCTGCGACCTGGAGAGCGATGGTGGACGCGATCGAGTACAAGCTGATGAAAGACGGCATGCCCTCGATGAACGATGCCACTCACCCCGGGAAGGAGCGTGTCAGTGAGCGAGCCTAGCCACGTACGTATCTTCGACACCACCCTGCGCGACGGCGAGCAGTCGCCGGGCGCGACCATGACTCTCGACGAGAAGCTCGTCATTGCCCGCAAGCTCGAGGAGCTCGAGGTCGACGTGATCGAGGCGGGATTTCCAGCTGCGTCCCAGGGCGAGCTCGAGTCCGTGCGGCGCATCGCCGAGGCCGTAGCAAGGTGCGAGGTCGCTGCCCTCTGCCGAACCCGCGGGGGCGACATCCTGGCGGCCTGGAAAGCCATCGAGGGCGCGGCCAAGCCCCTCCTTCACGTTTTTATAGCCACCAGCAAGCTTCACATGGAAAGCAAGCTGAAGATGCCGCCCGCTGAGGTCCTGGAGGAGATCCAGCGTGGCGTGACCCAGTGTCGGTCGCTGTGCCCGAACGTCGAGTTCTCTGCCGAAGATGCGACGCGCAGCGACCTCTCGTTCCTCACGGAGGCAATCGACTGCGCTGTCCAGAGCGGCGCGACCATCGTGAATATTCCTGACACCGTCGGCTACACGATGCCCGATGAGTACAAGGCGATCATTCGCCGTGTCCTAGAGACGGTTGGCACCCGCAAGGTCATCGTCTCAACCCACTGCCACGATGACCTCGGACATGCCGCGGCGAACTCGCTCGCGGCGGTGTCCATCGGGGCGCGTCAGGTTGAGTGCTGCGTCAATGGGATTGGCGAGCGCGCAGGAAACGCGGCACTGGAAGAGATCGTCATGGCCTTGCGGACGCGCCCAGACCTGTTCCACGTGCGGACGCGGGTCGCCTCGAGACACCTCATGTCCGCAAGCCGGCTGGTAAGCGACATCACCGGCATTCCCGTGCAGCCAAACAAGGCAATCGTGGGTCGCAATGCATTCGCTCATGAGTCAGGGATTCACCAGCACGGAATGCTGAACGATACCCGCACCTATGAAATCATGCGGGCCGAGGACGTTGGGCTTGCTGAGTCCAAGATCGTCTTGGGAAAGCATTCCGGCCGCCTCGCATTGCAGCATCGCCTGGCCGAGCTCGGCTTTCACCTGGACCCTTCGCGCGTATCGGTCGTGTTCGAGCGTTTCAAGTCCTTGGCCGACAAGAAGAAGAACATCTACGACGAGGATCTCCTGGCCCTGTGCGCAGAAGAGACACGGGGATCCGCGGTTCGTTACGAATTAAAGGAGATTGAATTTCACGGAGGAACCCAGGCAATCCCTGAAGCGACCGTTACCGTTCGCGTGGACGGAGCCCTGCGGACCGCGCAATCGCAGGGCGACGGCCCTGTCGATGCCGCAATCCGAGCCATCAAGTCGTGCACCGGCCATGACGAGGCCGCGCTCGTGGAATTTCACCTCGCGGCGCTCGGTGATGGTCCCGATGCCCAGGGGAGGGTGAGCCTGCTTGTTCGCGAGGGCGGCAAGACGTCGAGGGGCCAGGCGACGCACACCGACATCGTCGTGGCCAGCGCGCGCGCGTTTGTCCACGCCTTGAACCAGCAAGCTGGCGCACGAGTTATCGAGCAGCCGCACGAGGCGGTTGTCGCCAATTAGGAGGGAGTAATGGAAACGCTTAATGTCCTGGTGTTGGGGGGTGACGGCATTGGCCCAGAAGTCGCCGAGCAAGCGGTTGCTGTCCTTCAGGCAGTGACCGAGGAGTTCGGGATTGGGCTGAACCTGGAAGAGGCGGCGATTGGAGGTGTTTCCATCGACCAGAATGGAGTGCCAGTTACGCGACAGGCGATTGACCTGGCGAGAAGCTCGGATGCGGTCCTGCTCGGCGCGGTCGGAGGTGCGAAATGGGACTCGCTGCCGTCCCATCGTCGCCCAGAGCGAGGATTTCTCGAGCTGCGCGACGGCCTTTCGGTATTCGCCAACCTGCGCCCCACGAAGCTCTTCCCCATGCTCGCCGATGCGTCACCGCTGCGCCCGGAGCGTGCCCGTTCCGTCGATTTCGTCATCGTGCGTGAGCTCCTTGGGGATGTCTATTTCGGCAATCCGCGAGGCGTTTGGGATGAGTGCGAGTCGCGAAAGGGAGTCAACACCATGGTTTATACCGAGGGTGAGATTCGTCGCATCGGACGAACCGCCTTCGAAATGGCTCGTCGCCGCGGGAAAAAACTCGCCAGCGTCGACAAGGCGAACGTGCTCGAGGTACAGGCGCTCTGGCGCGACGTGATCTCAGAGCTCGGAAGCGAGTATCCCGATGTGACGCTGAACCACCTGTACGTGGACGCCTGCGCCATGCAGCTCGTCCTGGATCCTCGTCGCTTCGACGTCATCGTAACGGGGAACTTGTTCGGCGACATCCTTTCTGACGAGGCAGCGGCGCTCGCCGGGTCCATTGGGCTCCTTCCATCGGCGTCCATCGGTGGTAGCAGCTCGCTCTACGAGCCAATCCACGGATCGGCGCCCGATCTCGTCGGTACGGGCAAGGCCAATCCCGTCGGTGCAATCCTCTCGGTGGCCATGCTGCTTGAATACACCCTCGGACGCCCGGACCTCGCTCGTGTCGTGGAGCAAGCCGTGGAATCCGTCCTCGATCAAGGGCTGCGAACAGCGGACATCGCAGGCACTGGCGCCAAGTGGGTCAGCGGAAGCGAAATGGGCGCCGCCATCGTCCAGCAGGTTCGGCTCGCCGCCAACGCTCCCACCTGGGTGGCGCAAGCGCGGTAGGCCTCTTCACCTCAGAGGCATGGACAGGCTATCCTTGGCGCGTGGCAGACATCATGCGCCTCTGCGTTTTCTGCGGCTCGAGCTCGGGCGTGCGGCCCATCTACACGCAGGCGGCCAAGTCTCTTGGCGCGCTTCTCGCCAGTCGCGGCATCCCGCTGGTGTACGGCGGCGGCAAGGTCGGACTCATGGGCGTCCTCGCCGATGCGGTCTTGGCTGCGCAAGGTCGGGTGGTGGGGGTTATCCCGCGGTTCCTCCTCGAGCGAGAGGTCGGGCACGGTGG
Source organism: Deltaproteobacteria bacterium (assembly GCA_016210055.1). GTDB lineage: Bacteria > Myxococcota_A > Polyangia > Haliangiales > SHYZ01 > JACQUZ01. Next base: position 20,753 of record JACQUZ010000097.1, read on the forward strand.
GGTCAGTGAGCTGCACGTGGTTGGGACGATGCACGACAGGAAGGCGCTCATGGCCTCCCTGTCGTCGGCATTCGTGGCGCTCCCCGGTGGCCTAGGCACCTTCGAGGAGCTCTGCGAGGTTCTCACATGGTCGATCCTCGGCTTGCACGACCCTCCCAAGCCGTGTGCCCTCCTCAACACGGACGGCTATTACAACCCCCTCCTCAAGATGTTCGATCAGGCGCTCGCCGAGGGGTTCCTACTGCCGCAGCATCGTCACGTCGTGGTCACCGCAGATTCACCAGAGGAGTTGCTCGATTCCCTAGCGGCCTGGCAACCGCCGGTCGTCAAGAAATGGCTCGAACCGGGACTGGAGTGACGCCAGCCTGAGCAGGCACCGGGGACCCATGCCGAAGCGACCTCCCAAGGCCCCAGCGCTTCTCGAAACACCCCTGGATCTTGCGGCTGCACCTCTTCCCAGCGTTGCCCTAGAACGGCCGAGCGGGCGACTGTGGCTCGCCGATTGCCAGGAATTCTTGCGGGGGCTACCCACGCAGTCCACTCGGCTCGTCGTGGCCGACCCGCCCTACGCCATTTCCAAGGAGTCCTGGGACGAGTTCTCGTCCCTCGACCAGTACGTGGAGTGGTGTGACGCATGGCTTTCGGAGGTACATCGGGTGCTCAGCCCCGATGGGACAGCCTACGTTTGCGGGTTTTCGGAGATCCTCGCTGACGTAAAAGCCAGGGTGGCGCGCCACTTCGCTGGCGGATGCCGCTGGCTCATTTGGTCGTACCGAAACAAGGCGAACCTGGGAAGGGACTGGGGAAGGTCGCACGAGTCCATCTTGCACCTGCGCAAGGGGCGCAGCATGGTGATGAACCTCGACGGCGTTCGGGTTCCTTACAACGACCACACGCGCCGGTATCCGGAGCGGGTGCAGGCGGTCTCGTCGCAGTACGGCGGCGGCGTGCGGAGGGATCGCTGGGAGCCGCACCCCTTGGGTGCAAAGCCCAGGGACGTGCTGGAGATAGCGACGCTTTGCAACGGGACCGCAGAAAAGACGGAGCATCCCACGCAAAAGCCCGAAGAGCTCATTCGTCGCTTGGTGGTCGCTTCGTCTCGTGAAGGAGATCTGGTGGTCGATCCCTTTGCGGGCTCGGGGACGACGCTCGTGGTGGCGCAGAAGCTAGGGCGGCGCTGGGAAGGAGCCGACAATGATCCGCGATACGTTGGCTTGGCAAGAAGGCGTCTTCTTTCGGTTGGCTAGGACAATCGAACGACGCGAGCGTGACGCCACGCCCAATGATTCAGCCATGTTACGGGCAGTCTACCTCTGTAGGAAGTTGTGATTTGAGGAAGGAGCCGGGGCGCGATAACGATCGGCGCTGGCCGTCTAACGCTAGGAGGCGCCACAGAATGTCACGGATGGGATTGGTTCGGCAATTCGCGTGCTCTGTTCCTGCGCTCTGCCTGCTTGCCAGCGGGTGCGGCGGTGACGACGGTGACCTGGATATCGTTGATCTCAGGGCCGACGTGAACCGCAATGGCAAGATCGATCTCGACGACCCCTCTGAAGATGTCGGTGAGGACACGTGGGACGAAAAGCACGGCGCAATTTTCCTGGCAAACATCGACGACGACCAGGCGGCATGCCCGAAGGACGCGTCGGACGAGGACTTGGCCAAGTGCAACGACGCAGCGGACGAGGTCGTCAATGGGCCTGACGATCTCCTCGACCTGGCAAGGATTCAGGTCCGCCCGTGGCCCGAGGCCCCTGATGATGCAAGCGGGACGCTCACCGTTGGCCGGCTCGGCGCTGAGCACGTGCGCCTGTTCGTGAAGAAGGAGGACCAGCTAATAGCGTTTCGCCCCGAGAGCACCAGCCTCTCGGCCGCCGACTTGCGTGCCGGGATTGAGCTCGCGATCGAGGGGAAGGATATTCTGCGTGACCGTGCGATTTGGGATGGCTTCCTGGATCTCACGCTCAGGGTGACCGAGGGGACGAAGGAGGTCGGCACCGACACGCTGCGAATGCGGCTTGCGCCCATTATTCTGGCGAATCACCTCCAACCCGCCGAGGTCGTGTACTTCTCCGATCTTGGCGACCCCTCCCAGCAGGAATTCCGGGCGAATCTCGACGTGGCCGTGACCGAGGCAAAGGTGCCCAATCGGGCCCACGGGCTCGAACTCGAGTCATTCGACCAGTGGACACAAGATTTCTTCGAGACCGCCTACATGTCCATGCCAGCGCCAAATGGGCAGCACGCAATTCGCGTGGCGTTCCGTTCTGCGAACATCGAAGGGGACGATTTCGGGAATGCGGCCTTGAGGACCGCAGGGCGCATCGTCTTTACGCACTTGAGGGGCAAAGACGCGGCCGGGGTTGCCGAGGTGGACTGGAACCATGACCCCGAGATGGACACGCTCAACTCGATGGGAAATACGGAGACGATCCCGCCCTTCTCGTTCGGCGGGCAGAAGTTCCCCCTCGGCCGCGTGCTGCGCGGCAGCACCGAGAGCTACCACCCAGACAAGAAGTTCTCAGCTCTGCTCGAGGCGCAGGGTGTGCAGCCCGCGGTGTTGATTGACACGTCTTGGCTCCTTGTCGCCCACGTCGATGAAACCATCAGCTTCGTCAAGGCCAACACGCCGCGGGGATGGGCGATGGTGGTCGCAGACCCCAAGCTCGCGCGCGACATGCTTAAGACGCTTGCCTCCCAAGGACAAGGCGGAGCCGTAATGTTCCGTGAAAAGAAGTGGCTCGACGAGGAGGGACAAAGGGAACGATCGGCGGAAGTAACGGTCGCACAGGTCTTGGCGGACGAGCAGATCATGGCGTCGAGCGCGCGGGCCGCCGTCGGAGTGAGCGAGCAGGTGGACACGATCAAGCAGGCGACGGGGATTACCGAAAGCGAAATCCTCCGGCTCCCCTTCCTCTTCATGCAGACCTGGGAACGAGAAGTCGCCTACCAGGTCGGGACCGTCAATGGAGTCTCCCTAGGAGACACCGACTTTGGCGCACCGAACCCCCACGGTCCCGTGATCGACGGCAAAGATATATTCAAGGAACAAATGGAGAAGGAATTCGCCAAGGTAGGCGTCAGGATCCATTGGATTGAAGATTGGGACCTTTACCATCGTCTCGACGGTGAGGTGCATTGCGCAACCAACGCCTTGCGCCAGGTTCCCCAGAACATCAAGTGGTGGGAGGGTGGACGATGATGCGCCTAACTTGCCTTACCGCGGTATTTTCCTTGGGTGTCTTGGCGGCTACGCCATCACTTTCACTAGGGGCAAGTCCGCCTTCTTTGGGACCCGTAGTGATGGACCTTGGCCAGGTCCGCGAGCAGGTAGCCCGGATGCGGGCAAAGAGCCCGGAGGCGTTCCGCGCCGTTGCGCGCGTGGCCGCTCAGGCGCAGGCAATCGATCGCCAGCGCCGCGGGCCGTATCCGGTCATGGCTCCCATGTTCCGGGCAATCGGTCCCGATGCGTTATTTCCGATGCTTGAGCTCCTATCGAACCCGAAGCCTCCGACGACCCTGCGAGGGCGCGCGTGGGTCGGGCTGCGCGTGGGTCTCATCGAAGCAGTGGGCACCCTGCAGGATCCACGTGCCGCCCCGGTCTTGAAATCCATTTTAGAGAGCGAGGAGAAGGAGTACCACGTGCTCCGCGCGGCTGCGGCAGCCCTGGGTCGTATCGGAGACGACGCGTCCGTCACGTACCTCGTGACCCTGGCATCGCAACCGGGACGAAAGGAGCACGCTTTACTGTCGGGTCTTGGTGAGTGCCGGCGTCTCGCCGCAGCACGGGCGCTAGCCAGCCACCTCACACCGAAATCCAGCGAAGATCACGTCATTGTCGTCGTGCGGTCTCTGGGATCTTTGGGCGCACGCTGGGCATGGGAAACCCCGCGCCTCGCGTCGACCGGAGAGGGGAACATGGCCCGTGAGGTCGCCGCCCGATCCCTTGTCGAAGCCTTTGTCGCGGGAAGCGCACGAGTTCGCGCCGAAGCCACCAAGGCGCTTCTCATCGTCGACTCGCCGTCGACTGTCACGCTAATTGAGGAAGCGAAGCGTTCGGCCAATACCGACACTCGACTGGCGCTCGACAGGCTTGCCGCGCGAGTGGCGAATAGCCCGATGCGTTAACCCACGGGACGGCTACGAATCAATACCAGACAAGGTTAATGCCGTACGTGCGCTTGCCGTAGACGACGTAGCGAGCGATGCGGGTGTTAAAGAGGCCGAATCGGTCATACGCGCCGGTGGCTACGACGTTGCCGTACGCATCGTATTGGGTCCCTACTCTTACGGGCTCACCGCAGGACTTGCCTGCGACTTGGATCCGCCACTCGTAGACCGGAATCGGCGACCAGACTAGGTTGATTCCATACGTGCGGCTGCCGTACACCACGTACGGCGATGGACGGGCGCCACCTGCATGAATGGCCACGAGGCCGCAGTTGAGGATCGGCCCTCCGCCCGGTGTCGCGAACCGGATAAAGGTAAGCGGGGGGCTCGTATACCAACCGAGATTGATGCCGTAGTCGCGACTATCGTAGCCGATGTACCGACTGATCGAGAGGTTGACGAGCTCGATCGCCTTGCCAGGTCCGAGATCAAGTCCATTCGAATTCGTACTCGCGTAGGTTTGGGGCCACTGCCCCATCACGGCCCACTGTTCGGGGCCTGGCGGACCGTCGGCCTTGCCATCCAGCGTGGCCTCCGGAACCTCATTGGTCTCAATCTCAGGAGGCACGTCTTCGGCATCGCCTCCGCAGCTGGCGAGTACGATTCCTAAGAGCGCGACCGAACCGATTGCGGCAATCGTCTTTCGAAAGGAACTCTTTCTCATGTGGAGCCTCCGTCAAGTGGCCGGACAGAGATCGCTTCCAATAGAGGAAGGTCCTGTGCGGCTGGGATGCCGCTTCTATGGCACGCGGCGTGCCAGGAACACGAACCCGCCCCAGGTGGGGAAAGCGATGCAGTCAAGCAAAGCAAGTACCGGTAGACAGCCGGGCAACCGGCACCCTGCGCACCACCGCGGCGCCACGAGATCATGGATGCGTTGCGGTTGCGCGTTGCGGTGCAACCTGTTGCACCTACCCGCCCGACTTGAGAAACGACTCAAAGAAGTTCTTCAACTCGGTCTTCTCCACGGGCTGCTTTGCCTCGGCGAGAAGGTCTCTCGGCTCCAAGAGCTCCTCAGGGATCTCGGACAAGAAGCGAGAGGGGGTGCGTGGCTGTTCCTTGCCGTGTTTCCTGCGGACGAGCACGCGACTCAAGTACAGCCTCTCCCTGGCCCGCGTGATGCCGACGTAGGCAAGCCGCCGCTCTTCCGAGACGTCCTGAACCCCGCCCACATCGGGTCCTTGTGGGTAAAGCGTGCGGGCGTGGGGCAGCAATTCCTCCTCCATGCCGACGAGAAACACGACCGGCCACTCGAGCCCCTTGGCGCCGTGGAGGGTGGATAGGGTCACCATGTCGTGCCCCTGGTCCGAAGTGTCGTCATCGTTCGCGTTGAGGGTCAGGAAATGCAGGTAGTCCTCGAGCGCCTCGGGCCCGGGCTTTCGCTGTTCATGGGCTTCGAGCGACCGAAGAAGCTCTTCCACGGTGTCGATGCGTCGCTGCGCCGCCGCAAGACTCGGTGCCGCGTCCCGCAGGTCGTCATAGAGGCGCACGGTCTCGACGATCTCGCGCGCCACCTGGGCCGCCCGCCCGCCATTTCTGAGCAATGTGCCTGCCCGGCTCACCAGGCCCACAAAGGAGGCTACCGCTTGGCGTGGCGTCTCGCGGCCCGAGCTCCGCTTGGACTCTGGCTCGTCGTTTTCCGATGGACCCCGGGGAAAAAGCTCTGCGGTCTCCCGTGCCTCGTGGGCTACCCCGTCGCGCGTCGAAGCGAGGACCTCGTCGTATCGAGACAAGGCGACCCATAAGGGGATACTCCGGGCCGTGGCCCATTGGGCAGCCCGCTCGAGGGTCGCCGGGCCGATGCCTCGCGCCGGATAGTTCACAATCCGGCGCAGGCTGATTTCATCCCTCGGGTTAATAGCAACCTTTAGGTACGCAATGACGTCCTTGATCTCCTTGCGCTCATAAAACGCCTGGCCCCCATGCATCTTCAGCGGAATACGACGATTTCTCAGGGCCTCCTCGAACGGGCGCGCCTGGATGTTGGAGCGGTACAAGATCGCCACGTCGGCGAGCCTGCGGCGTTCCTCCCTGCGCAATCGCTCGATCTCGTCGCACGCGAACTTGGCCTCGGCGTCCACATCGGGGCAAGCCACGACGGCAATGCGGTCGCCTCCTGGACCTTGGCTCCAAAGGGCCTTGTCACGCCGGGTCGCGTTGTTCCGGATGACCGCGTTGGCCGCCGCCAAGATCCTGGGAGTCGACCGGTAGTTCTGCTCCAGCTTGATGACTCGCGCGCCGGGGAAGTGGGTCTCGAACTCGAGGATATTCGCGGTCTCGGCACCCCTCCAGGCGTAGATCGACTGGTCGTCATCGCCCACCACGGTCAGGTTGCCATGGCGGGCGGCAAGCCTGCGCACGAAGTGGAGCTGCGCACGGTTGGTGTCCTGATACTCGTCGACCAAGAGATACCAGAAACGTCCCTCCCAGCGCTCGCGAACACCTTCGTCTGCGTCCATGAGCTGCGTGGGAAGCACGATCAGGTCATCGAAGTCCACCGCTGCCAGCGCGCGCATGGCTCTAAGGTAGCGAGGATGGACGAGTCGAGTGACCTGGTCGTACTCGTCATCCCCGGGAAGCTCCTCCGGCGAAAGAAACGCGTTCTTCGCCAAGGAGATGCGGGCGAGGATCGCCTTGGCGTCGAACCGGCGCTCGTCGGCGCGAATGCTTCGAAGCGTCTCGCGCACCACGCCGAGCTGGTCCGCCGAGTCGTAGATCGTGAACCCACTGGTGAAGCCGAGGGCCTTTCGCTCGGCCTTGAGGAGGGCGAGCCCCAAGGAGTGGAAGGTGCTCATCGTGAGCACCTTGGCTTCGCGCGGCCCAACGAGGGTGGAGATCCGCTCGCGCATCTCCTCGGCTGCCTTGTTCGTGAACGAGAGGGCACACGTGGCCTTGGCTGGAATTCCCCGCTCGAGCAGCCGGGCAACTCGGTAGGTAATCACCCGCGTTTTTCCCGACCCAGCGCCTGCCAAGACCAGTAGCGGCCCGTCACCATGCAGCACGGCTTCGCGCTGCGGGTCGTTGAGGCTGGAGAGATCAAGCATGCAGCGGCAAGCAACGTACGGATCTGACCGGCGGATGTAAAGTACTCCCGCTTCGACGCCGGCATGATCGCTGGTACGATAGGAGCGCAAGGGACGAGCGTCACCGAGGACCACGGGTGGGCACCAAGGACTTCATCATCGGAATCGACCTGGGAACTTCGAACTCGGCCGTGGCCGTAGTTGGGGATGACGGGGCGCCTCGCATCCTTCCAGATGACCTGGGCCGACACGTGATTCCATCGGTAGTGTCCTTTCACCCGACGGGCAAGGTCCTTGTGGGCCATGAGGCAAAGCAGCGCAGGATCATCGACCCCAAGAACACGGTGTTCTCGGTCAAGCGAATCCTTGGGAGGCGCTACTCCTCCCCCGAGGTAGCCGCGGTGGACGCGCGCAGCCCCTTCGTCATCAAGGAGGGAGAGAACGAGCAGCCGGTCATCGCCACGCGCGCCGGTGAGTTCGCCATCGCCGAGATCAGCGCGATTGTGCTCGACCACATGCGCAAGATCGCCGAGGAAGCTCTTCAAGGTTCCGTGCGTCGCGTGGTCATCACGGTGCCCGCGAACTTCAACGATGCCCAAAGACAGGCAACAGCGACCGCCGGGGCGATTGCCGAGCTTGTCGTCGTACGCATTCTGAACGAGCCCACCGCCGCCGCGCTGGCCTATGGGCACGGGCAGAACCTGCATCAGACCTTGGCCATCTATGACTTTGGCGGTGGGACCTTCGACATCACGATTCTCCAGCTGCGCGATAACGTGTATGAGGTCCTATCCACGGCGGGCGATACGTTTCTCGGCGGGGACGACATCGACTCGCGCATCGTCGACTACATGGCCGAGGCCTTCCTGCGTGAGCATCGAATGGACCTTCGCACCGACGAGATGGCCATGCAGAAGCTCCGGGCCATGGCCGAGCAGGTCAAGTGTGACCTATCGTCTCAAGAGCACGTCGCCGTTACCCTTGAGAAGCTTGCCATCGGTAGTGGTGGCCAGCCCTTGGACCTGGGTTTTTCTCTCGAGCGGTCGGCATTCGTTCGGCGGGTTTCCGATCTCATCGAGAGATCCTTCCCCGTGTGCGATGAGGCGCTGCGCCTGGCTGGCCTCGGTCCAACGCAGGTTGATGAGGTCCTCCTCGTCGGGGGTACCACGCGGATCCCCTACCTTCGAGAGCGCGTGGCGGCTTTCTTTGGCCGCGCCCCCCGCATGGACGTAAACCCCGACGAAGCGGTGGCATTGGGCGCCGCGCTCCAGGGGGCGGCGCTCGCATCGCTCCTGGACAAGCGCAGCCCGTCGCCTCGGCACCCAAGCGTCGCGCCACCCCCACC
>JACQUZ010000100.1 GCA_016210055.1 Deltaproteobacteria bacterium
GGCATCCACGTCCCCGGCATCCACGTCCCCGGCATCCACGTCCCCGGCATCCACGTCCCCGGCATCCACGTCCCCGGCAGGGCCACCGCTTGCCGTGCGACCCCAGCACCATGCCGTCATGTCGACCGTGCGGGCGCAGATCGTCATGCCCCCAGCGGTCACGTCGAGCACGCCTGGAAGCGAAATCCGAGCGGGTGTTCCGCTTCCTGATAGAAGCGCATCACCGAGCTGCCCTTGGCGGTTGTCGCCCGCGCAATGGAGTGTGCGGTCGACCCGCACCGTGCAGCTGTTCTCACCGCCTGCTGCGACGAGGGTGACGCACGTGCAGGAATTCTCGACGCACGAAAGGGGCTCGGCGCAGCCCGGTTCGCCGCAGCAAGTGGCGCCGAGGGAACCGCAGGCCGCGTCTTTTTCTGGGGCCGCATCCACCTTCGGCGAATCGATTCTTGCCCCGTCGGCCGAGGGCGCGTCAGCCGAGAGTGCGTCTACGGTCCCGTCACTCTCCCCTGCGTCCGGCGCCTCCCCATCAGGCTCGCGCGCATCGACGACCATGGCGTCGGGAACCTTCCCGTCTTCCGGGGACGCGTCCACGTTTCTCACGACCTGGGCGCTCACGCATTGCCCCGCGCGATAGGCGCTTGCCAGATCGGCATAGCGCCTGCCCGACGGGCATCCAGGATCCGGGAAGCTGCAGTCTCCAGAGGCCTCGCACCACCCCTCGATGTTTCCCTTCATGCACTGCCGGCTTGCCTCACACCGAAATGGAGCGGGCTCGAGGCAGCCTGTGAGCGCCAAGGCGAGGAGAGCTCGCGCCATGCCGTGCATCAGAACGTGCCCCCGAGAGCGATCCCAACGCCCTTCGCCGTCGCCAACGGTACCGCAGCGAGGGCACGCTGCTCGCTCAGTGCAAGATGCCACGTGCCGCCGGCCACGAGGGCGGTACCCAGAGCGAGCGCCGTTATCGCGACCAGGCGCCGCTGCCTGGCCCGTTCGAATCCGCCTTCGTATTCATCATATCGATCCCTTTCTTGCGCGTGCGTCGCCTCCTTGCTCGAGGTGACGAGAAACACGAGTCCCGTGCCCATGCCTGCGAGGCCAGTGGCGAGGAGCCCGATGCCGACCTTATCGACGGACCGCCCATGCGCTTCCTTGGGAAGGGGCTCTGATGCGGGGCGTGCCGTGGGCTCTGGCGTAGGCTCTGGTGGGGGCGCGGACACCGCGCTTGGGCGCAGAGCATCCGGCAGCTCCTCGGGACGCGTGGCGAGCGCCGCCTCGCAGCGGGCCATGTTCTTCTGCGCCGCCTCCGCCTGCTTGGCCGGGGGGTTCGACTCGATGAACTTCCGATACAGCACCACAGCGCTCGGGCAATCGCCGCTCAGCCTTTCGGCTTGCGCCCAGGCGAACAGCAGGTCAAGCCGTGGCACAAAGGCATGGCCGCGGCGGAACTCGTCGATCGCCGCTTCGTAGTCCCTTGCTTCATAGTGCGAAAGCCCCCGCGTGAGGCAAGCGCTCGCCATCGCTTCACTCTCCGCCTCCTCCGCGTAAACCCGCGCCGGTGCGAGCAAGAGGAAGGCCATCCAGGCGGCGCGGCTTCGCATGTGATCTCCTCATGGTGGAAGGGGGGCATCTGGGTTCCAGCTCGGTGACGACTCTCTCGGCCCGAGTGACCGGTGTTGCTTCTCCCTGCGAGGCGCGGGCGAGGAACGCGCGGAAGAACGCGCGGAAGAACGGGGGCGTGGCGATGGCGCAGGTAGGGCTGCCGCGGGCTGGTCCACGCGGACTGGCGATCCTGCGTCGGGTCCAACCGGTGGCGCAGGCGCCACAGATCCCCGAGAGGACGGCAAGTCAAAGTTACTCCGCCGGTTCTCGGTCCCGCCCCCTTGTTGTACAACGAGCCCTCCCGCAAGGAGCACAGCCGCCGCCCCAATGAGGAGCGCGCGTCCCTTCCTTCGCCTTGGACGCACCTCTCCCTGCAAGACGGCTATGCTCTCGTACGCAGCGCCAGCGTCTGCATCTCTGTCCCCAAAAAGGGATCGCATGGTCCTGCCCAGGCACTCGCTCGTGACATCGAGCGCGTCGCTCCGAGCAAGCTCTTCGAGCGCCACCTGCAGGTCCTTCGCCGTGGCGAATCGCTCGCTTCGGTTGCGCTGAAGGGCCTTCATGACAATCCGCTGGAGCCCCGCGGGATAACCTTCGATGAGCGCGGCTGGGGGTGGCGCAGCTCCGTGCGTGATCTTGTGCCAAATGCTGATCTCGTTGTCGCCCTGGAACGGACGAGCCGACGTGGTGAGCTCGTAGAGGACGATGCCCAAGGCGAACACGTCCGAACGCCGGTCCACCGACTCGGCAAGACACTGCTCGGGGGACATGTACGAGATCTTCCCCTTGAGCGTGCCCACCTGGGTCTGGGCATTGCGAGTCGCCGCCTTGGCGATGCCGAAATCCACGACCTTGACGGCCCCCTCGCGGGTGACGAGGACGTTGGCCGGGGACACGTCGCGGTGCACGATATTGAGCGGTTGCCCGTTGTCGTCCACCTGCTCGTGCGCGTGGTGGAGCCCTGCGGCGGCACCCATGACGATGGACAAGGCGTTTTCGATGGATAGTGGGCGGCCTTGCTGGCGCGCTGCTTGCTGAATCGCCCGGAGGTCCCAGCCGCGGACGTACTCCATGGTGAAGTAGTAGCTGCCGGCATGAGTGCCCATGTCGTACACGCGCACGAGGTTCGGGTGGCAAAGGGTCGAGGCGAGCTGCGCCTCGTCGAGGAACATCTGGATGAACTCGTCGCTTTGCGCGTGCTGCGGCAGGATGCGCTTGAATGCCACGAGCTCGCCCGTGCCAAGGGCCCTTGCGAGGTACACCTCGGCCATTCCCCCTACAGCGAGCCGGCTTACGAGCTCGTATCCGTCCACGCGCGAGCCGGGAGTGAGGGCTTTCTCCTTCGGCAGGGGAGGAGGCGACACGGCAGGTTCTCCGGCGGTGATCTAGTGCCCGCCCGCCAGGGAGCAATGCCTGCGGATGGAGAGAGGACGCTACCTAGCGGTGCTGGCGAGCTCTTCGTACAGGTACACCGCGCCTTTCATCGACTTCTTCCAGTCGTCCAGGTTGAGGCTCTCGTTTTCCGAGTGCGCATTGCAGATCGGATCTTCCAGGCCCAAGAGCAGCGCAGGCGCGCCACCGAATGCTTCGGCAAAAGGTCCGACGAACGGGATGGAGCCCCCAGCCCCGATGAGGGCGACCTCGCGGCCAAACCCTCGCGAAAGGGCTCGCTTGGCGGCCTCGAACGCGGGCCCTTCGGGCACGCAAATCCAGCCAGGGCTCGACCCTTCCACCTCGACGTGCACGCGTACGCCCCATGGTGCGGCCTTCTTCACATGGTCCACCATGAGCGCAGCGGTCCGCTCTGGATCCATGTCGGGGACTAGGCGCACGCTAATGCGCGCTCGCGCCGACGGCACGATTTGGTTCGAGGAGCCCTTGATGGGCGAGGCCTCGAGGGCAATCACCGTCACCGATGGCCTCGCCCACAGCTTTTCGTAGACGCCGAACCCTTCTTCTCCCACGAGCTTGACCCCGCCTTGAACACCGGCGTCGGCGCGGAACGTCTCTTGGTCGAAGGGGAGCTTGGCGATGGCCTCCCGCTCTCGCTTCGAAAGGGGACGAACCTGGTCGAAGAGGCCGCAAATCGCCGGGGCGCCGCGCTCGTCACTCAAGCTGGCGAGGATCTTGGCCATGGCCATGACCGGGTCGGCGATCGGCCCTCCCCACATTCCGCTGTGGAGCGGGTGGTCAAGGGCGGTCACCTCGATGTGCAGGTTGCAAATGCCCCGCAGCCGGTAGGTCAAAGAGGGGAGCCCGGCCGCAAGGTTTGCCGTATCGGTGAGCACGATCACGTCGGCGGCGAGCTTTTCCTTGTGCCTTCCCAGGAACTCCTCGAGGTGGTCCGACCCGATTTCTTCCTCTCCTTCGACGATCAGCTTGACGTTGACCGGAAGGCTCCCGGTGGTGGCGAGCCACGCCTTGACCGCCGCCAGGTGGGTCACGATCCCCGCCTTGTCGTCAACGATGCCTCGGGCATACAGGCGGCCGTCGCCCGCCAGCGTGGGCTCGAACGGCGGTGTCTTCCAGTGCTCGGGCCGCCCCGGCGGCTGCACGTCATGATGCGCATAAAGGAGCAAGGTGGGCTTCCCCTTGGCATGGAGCCATTCGCCGTAGGCATAGGGCAGCGCGCCTGGAATCTCGAGGACTTCGCAATTTTCCAGCCCAGCCTCGACCATGGCCGCGCGCACCGCCTCGGCGCTCCTTTTCATTTCATCCTTGGCGAGTGGGTCGGCGGAGATGCTCGGGATGCGCGAAAGCGACTTGAGCGTCTCGATGAAGGCACCAAAATGATCTTCGATGTAGCGGATGGCTCGCAGGGGCATGCGGCAAACTATATACTCTCCCCGTGGACCAGGGCGCGGCTGAACCGTCCGTCGAAAACGAGCCCATGAGCGCAACTCGCTCGGCGCGCAGGATCATTGCCATCGGTGGAGGCAAGGGTGGGGTCGGCCGCTCGCTGCTCGCGGCGAACGTGGGAATCTACCTTTCTACCCTGGGCAAGCGGGTCGTGCTCCTGGACGCCGACCTGGGTGGCGCAAACCTGCATACTTTTGTTGGTGTCGAGCGGCCCCGCGTCACCCTGGGGGATCACTTCGAGAAGCGGGTGGCCCGCCTCGAGGACGTCGTCGTGGAGACGGCTGTTCCAGGGCTGGGCCTGGTCTCGGGCGCCGGGGATCCGAGCTGGATCGCGAATCCCAGGCCCGCGCAGAAGTTCCGGCTTCTCAACCAGGTCCAGAAGCTCGAGGTCGATTACCTGGTGGTGGACCTCGGCGCTGGGTCGGGCTTCCACATGCTCGACTTCTTTCTGGTCGCCGACGTGGGCGTGCTCGTCGTGGTGCCCGAGCCGACCTCCGTCGAGAACTCGGTGCGATTCATGAAGAGCGCGTTCCTTCGCGGCCTCAAGTCGGCGGGGCTCGAGGCGGCGCTCGGCCTGGTTCGAGAGGGGGACCATGCGTTCGAAGGGGGGATCCCTGCGCCCCTCGACATCTTCCAAGCCGCGCGCGAGAACGATCCGCCGCTTGCCGAGTCGCTGCTCGCGGAAATCCGGGCGTTTCGTCCGCGCATCGTGGTCAACCAGGTGCGCGCCAAGTCAGACCTGGACCTGGGTCCAGCCCTGGTTTCGGCCGCGCGTCGCCGGCTCGGGATTACCATTGAGTACCTGGGGCACCTCGAGCACGACGATGCGGTGTGGCACGCGGTCAGGAAGCGGAGGCCCCTCCTCGTGGCGCACCCCGAGTCGCGGGTGGCCAAGGGGGTCGAGAGGGTGACCCGCCGGCTTCTGTCCACGGAAGGGATCGAGCCGACGCCCAGCACCAAGCTTCCCGGGGTGGAAAATCATTACGACGTCCTCGAGTGCAATCCGGCCGCATCCGAGGAGGAGATCCGCCGCGCCTACCGTCGGGTGAGGGAGGTCTACGGCGCAGAGTCGATCGTCATCTCGGGGCTGTACGACAGCGAGCGACTTTCCGCCCTGCACCTGCAGATCGATGAGGCGTACGACACGCTCATGGATCCCACGCGCCGCAAGGCCTATGACTTGCAGCTTTTTCCCGACGGGCTGCCGCCGCGGCGAAAGATCACCACGCCGCCCGTCGGAATGGCGGCACCAAGCATCCTTCTTCGCGAGGAGCCAGACGGCAAGCGGAGTCCCAAAGCCACTCCACCGCCAGAGCCCCACGTGGACGCGACCACGGTGTTTACAGGAGCGCTCCTGCGCCAGGTTCGCGAGGCGCGCTCCATTGAGCTCGCGACCATCTCCGAGAAGACCAAGGTGGGAGCGGGGCATTTCCGCGCGATTGAGGAGGAGCGCTGGGACAGCATGCCTGCACCGGTGTACGTGCGGGGCTTTCTCGTCGAGTACGCCAAGTTCTTGCGCCTTGACGTGGCCCGCGTGGTCGCCACCTACTTGGAGCGTTACCGAGCCGCACGGCTCTCGCAGGACGATGGTCGCTAGCAAAAAAGGTCATGGCGGGAGAGTGCCCTGAAGAAGATGGTTCCCCCGGGCCGGCGACGCCGAGCGTGAGGTACTGGGACGTGTCCCCCGAGGACAAGGCTGCGGTCGTCCGCCTGGAACGCGCCGTCAGGGCCGCCAAGCGGGTCGTTCATCCCAACATCTGCCGCGTGCGCGGACTGGTCAGGAAGGAACCTGGGATCGGCGTGGTCACCGATCCCCTGCCACCCATCACGCTTGCTGAGGTCCTTCGCGCTGGACCACTCGAGTTGCGGCAGCTCAAGGAGCTTGCGGCTGACCTATGTGCGGGGCTCGACGCGGCGCACGCGCGAGGGGTGGTTCACGGGAACCTCAAGACAGCGAGCATCCGCGTGGCCGAGGGCCGATTCGTGGTGGAAGGTCTTGGGCTCGAGCAGGCCAAGACCACGGTGCGCCTCGACGAGCGAACGGATGTCCATGCCGTCGGGAGCGTGCTCTATGAGGCGGCTACCGGCGTGCCTCCCTTTGAGGCGCCCATGGAGCGGCTCCCGGGGGAGCTGCGAGCGTCCTTGCTTCGCTGCTTGCAGCGGGATCCGGGGCGTCGGTTTGGGACCATAGCGGAGCTGGCGCGTGCTCTTGGCGTTCCAGTAGGCCCACAAAGCACTAGCCCTCGGCGTGGCCGTGGCCGAATGCTGGCAGCTTCGGCGCTGGTGGCAGGGATTGCGCTGCTCATCGGGATCGTCACTTGGGGGATGTCGCGGCGCGCCGCTTCGCTCAGGGCGCGTTCCACGCCTGTTCCTGCACAGGTCCCTGCGTTGGTCGACCTCACGGGCACGGCCCGGACACAGCCCAACGCCCCGACTGTCGTCGTCGCGATGGTGGGATTTCAGCCGGTCCCACAAGACGAACGCGCCTGGATGGTTCGGGGCCTCAAGGAGCTCGTCGCAGCTCGCCTCGCAGAGGCCCGAGGACTCGAGCTGTCCACGGCCAGGCTCGACGAGGGCGTCCTCCTAGCCGCCGCCCGCAAGGCGCAGGTGCACGTGGTCCTTTCGGGTACAGCGGCCTCGCGAGGCGGAGGACTGGAGATCGACGTCAAGCTCTTGGACGTGGCGACCGGCGCCCTCCGTGTGGCAGAACGCATCGCGCTCCACAAGGAAGAGGACCTGCTTCCGGCTGCCCACAGGGTCGTGGGCAATCTCGTTCGCTCGCTAGGGCCTCTCTTCTCGGCCGACTCCGGGGACGCTGAACCGCCCCTCGCCGCGTTCAAGGAGCACGTGCAAGGGCTCATCGCGGCTTCGGCCCACGACACGACGCGCGCCGAGGCTGCGTTTCGCCAGGCCATGGAGCTCGCGCCGAGCTTTCTCCCTCCACGCCTGCACTTGATTGAGCTCTTGAAAGGCACGATGCGGGACTCAGACGCGGACGCGCTCCTCACGGAGTCGAAGGCGCTCTTCGAGGCTGCGTCGGGCACCTGGAAATGGGAGTGGCAACGGCTTGCCGCTCGTTCTCACGAGGAGCGGATTTCCGCCCTGTCGCAGCTGGCTGCTCGGCGCCCACACGATCCGACCCTCGCTCGGCAGCTCTCGGGCGCTTTCCTCGAGGCCGGCCGGGCCACCGAGTGCATGGCCCAAGGGCTAAGGTCCCTCGAGCTCGATCCTGCGGCCATGGAGGTGCACGAGCACTTGGCTTGGTGCAGCTTGATGTCCGGTGATCCCAAAGCCGCCATCGAGCACGCCCGGGTCATGGCCGAGGGGGCGCGCGACGCTGGCCGCTGGGAGACCTTGGGGGATATCCTGCTTCAGCTCGGGCGCTACGGCGAGGCAAGGGGCGCATGCCGCCGGGGGGCGCAAGAAGGGCAGTCCTCGTCGGCGGCCAAGGAGGCACTCGTTGACCTGCACGGCCGGGGCAAGTGCCTCTCTGCCTTGAAGCACGTCAAGAAGGCGGTCTTGGCCACGTCGTCACCTGCTGCCGATGAGGCCGAGGCAATCGCCCTCACCTGGGCCGCCGTCGCGACCACGTGCCGTGACGACGCGTCGGCGCGGGAGGCCGAGGCGTACGCCCGCCGAGCCACGGGGGGAAGCGGGACTGCGGACGAAATCGCCGCTTGGGCTGCAGCTGCTCGCGGAGCCAAGGGAAGCTTTTCCAAGGCACGAGAGCGTGCCCTGGACTCGAGGTCGCTTCGTGGAGACATAAGGGCCCGGGCACGCCACCATGCGGTTCTTCTTTTTAGCGCGCGGATGGAAGGACGCTCGGCAGAGGGGCTTTCACTGATCCCGCGCCCACCTGCACCGCAGGATCGCTACGCGCTCTACTCTTTTCCCCTGCTGTTCGAAATTGCCCTGGCTCGGAGCGACGTCGGCGACACCGAGGAAGCGCAGCTCGCATGCAGCGAGCTCGCCGCGGCGGCGCCAGGCTTTGCGCCGGCCCGCTACTGCCTCGGCCGTGTCGCCGAGTCGCGGGGGGCGTGGGCCGAGGCCTTTCATCACTACCGCGCCTTTCTGGATCGCTGGGCGGACGCCGATGAGGAGCACCGCCTCGTGCGAGACGCCAAGCGGCGCCTGCGCGAGGCGGTCAGGAGGGCTCGCGAGGGCAAGGGTCGGCCTGATGGCAAGGGGGCGAATTGAGCCCAGGCCGCGCGGTAGCCAGGAAGTTCCGCGCCGGCCCGCTCGACGCCGGAGTCACGCTCGGTGCATGGCTCGCGAGCCGGATGGGCGTGCTCCTTGGCGATGTAGAGTCCATGGTGGCGCGCGGCAGCGTGTATCTCGACGGAAAAAGGGTGCCTCCGGGTGGCGTGGTCCGCCCTCTCGTGGGGGGGGAGAGGGTGACCGTCTACGCCGCCGCGCCTCCCCGAGAAGACGTGGAGCCGTTCCACGTTGTCTTTCAGGATCGCGACGTGCTAGTCGCTTGCAAGCCGAGCGGACTACCCTCCCAGGCCGCGCGTGAGGGAGGACCCTCGCTCGACGGTCTGGTTCGGGCTCTGGAAAAAGGCGCTCGCCTGATGCATCGCTTGGACCGAGACGCCTCGGGCCTGGTGTTGTTCGCGCTCAGCCCGAGCGCGACGGTGAAGATCCAGAGGGCGCTCGAGCAAGGAACCCTAAAGCGCGAGTACCTCGCGGTCGTCTCCGGAAATCCGGCGAACGAGAGGTTTACCCTTGATGCCCCAATCGGGCGCGATCCCACCGATCACCGTCGGTACAAGGCCAGGGTCTCGGGCGGGAAGAACGCGATCACCCACGTGTCCGTGGTGCGAAAAGGGATGGCACCCACTGGAGCGCCCGTGAGCCTCGTTATGGCTTCGTTGGTGACTGGGCGCACGCACCAGATCCGAGTGCATCTTGCTGACGCTGGCTACCCACTTCTGGGGGACCGCTTGTACGCGCCTCCTCTTGTGGTGGCGCTCGCACCCCGCCTGGCGCTTCACGCCACGCGCCTGGCATGGCCAGGCGGCGAGGCACGATCCGAGCTGCCGCTAGAGCTTGCCGCGCTGGTGGGTTGAGCGGCGAGGCGCCAGAGCGTGACCTTGGGTAGCTCGTGGGCATTTATGCCCCTGGCGGGGCATAAATGCCCGTGACAGGACGCTTGTGCGCTCGTTCCTACTTGTTCCCGCGTGGGCTAGCCAGCATCCGGGCGAGCCGGCCAAGGGTACGGTGGAAAATCCGGGTGAGGACGAGCTCCAGGATCGGTCCCATCCCCGGGATCTTCGACTTGAACTGGCACCGCCACGTGACCAGGGTTTCGTCGCCCCGCGGATCGAACCGTACCTCGCCCAAGTGATCACGGACGGGAATCCCCCCGATGAGGCGATAGGTCATTCGCCTCGGTGGTTCGAAGGCGACGACTTCTTCGATCGTGCGCACGCCCGCCGTATTGATCACGCGGACGCAGCCCGTGCCATTTGGAGCTGGCTCTCCGGCTCGGTCCAGCGTGACCTTGCCCAAGCCAGCCCACCGCGTCCACGACTGGTGGTCCGTATAACTGCTCCACGTGGCCTCGATCGGCGCGCGGATGATGTGGTGGACTTCGACTCTCTGCATGAACGCCTCCTCTGTCCCACGCTTTGCGCTGCGAGAAGCTTCTTGCGGCGCATTATAGGCGGCATGGGGCCCGTACGACTGCGCAGGTTTTTCCCTGCCTCCGTCACGAAAATAGACATGCGATGAGGTGGTAGTCGGCCCTCCTGAACCAAAACGCCTGAGGTGGCGCCCCCGCGAGCGGGGCCTTGGGCCCCACCACCTGGCGACTCCTGCCCCAGGCAAGCACTGGGGTTTTCGGCACCGCGGTTCACGGGGGCCAGGTGGCTTGCCCCTTGCACCTCATGGTGGCCGTTATTCGGCGAGGTGCTTGATGCTAAAGAAACTGAGTTATTTGCTGAAAGACCGTCGATTCCTGGGAGCCGCGCTGTCCTTGGGATTGACCCTTGCGGTGGGCGCTTGCCAAGACGACAGCAGCACCGTCAACTATCGAAGCGCCATCACGGGAGAGGAGTGCAAGCCGGACCACGCCACGCTGCGTCCCAGGCCGGCGAATGCCCATGGACACAGCGGTGAGTCACAGGGAGGGGCCCGAAGTCCCACGGGCATCCCCGGTGACAACATGGACGATCCGCACAGTGGCAAGATTGACTGCCTAGGGGATGGCAACAGCGGCCAGGGGGACGACAAGAAGCACAATTGCCAGCCACCGATCTGTGACGATCACCGCTGCTGCGTGGATCCGCCGGACGACGATCCGCCGCCGCCGCCGCCGCCGGACGACGATCCGCCGCCACCACCGCCACCGCCGCCACCGCCGCCGGAAGACGATCCGCCGCCGCCTCCTCCTCCTCCCACTCCGCCAGAATGAGCGGAGCGGACCTCCTTCCCATCAAAGTCCAAGACGACTAGCGCGCCTGGACCGATTTCCTTGGCCGCCAGAAGCTCCTGGAGCTTCGGTAGAACCTGCTGGCCATCTCCGACGACGACCACCTTGAAGTCGTCGAGTCGCAAGTGGGCCAATGCGGCTTGCTTGACCTGTTCCTTGGTGATTGCCTGAATCCCCGGGATGTATCCGTCGTAATAGCCGAGCGGCAGCCCATGAAAGACGAGCTCCTGGAACGTGGACAGGACGCTGTCTCCCGTGGCCCAGCGCGAGGGCAAGGCGAGAATCGCTCCTTCCTTGGCACGTGCGAGCTCATCGTCCAGGACATCCCCCACCCGCATGCCTTTGATCTCCTTGTACAGCTCGACCAAGGCCTCGCGGGTCACGTCCGTGCGCATGGCCCCACCTGCTTGGAACAAGCTCGACGCCCGGCGGTAATAGAACCCGCCATAAGCCCCGTAGGCATAGCCTTTCTGCTCACGGATGTTCATGTTAATCCGGCTCGAGAAATTGCCCCCGAGGATGTCGGACATCATCAAGGTGGCAAAGAAGTCCTTGTCGGAGCGAAGGGGCCCAGGGTGGGCGACGAACACCTGGGACTGCGCTGCCGAGGGAACGTCCACAAAGAAGACCTTGCCTTGACGAGGGGCTGGCTTGGGGATCTTGGCCATGGGGCGTGACTTGCCAGTAAAGGACGCGAGTCTTGTGCCTATCTTCTCCTCAACCTGGGCGCGGGTGATGTCGCCAAGCACGAACAGCCGCGCAGCGGATGGCCTGATTGCGGCGGCCACGTGCTTCGTGCAGTCCTCCAAGGCAATGGCCTTGAGTGATTTCTCGGTCGTAATTCTTCCGTAGGGATGCTTGTTCCCCCAGGCAATGCTTCCAATGAGCCGGTGAAGGATTCCCGGCGGCGAGCCCTTGAGCTTCTCGAGCGAGGCGAGCCGCTGGGCCACGATCCGGTCGAGCTCGTCCTTGCGCATGCCCGGCGAGAGGAGCACGTCGACCCAAAGGTCGAGCGTCGCGTCCAGGTTGCGGCTGAGCGACGACATCTCAACACCTTGCTGCTCAGTCCCGCTCCAGCTGTCGATTTCTGAGGCGAGATCGGCCTTTGCCTCTTCGAACGCGATCTTGTCGAGCTTCTGCGTGCCAGAACCGACGAGCTCCATGCACAGCGCCGAGAGGCCCTCCTTCCCAGCGGGATCGGAGATCGCCCCGCCCGGTAACACCAGTTCCACGCGGACGGTCGGGAGCTGGTGCCTCTCCACGAGGTACACCTGCGTTCCGTTCGTCAACGTGAACCGCTCGACCGCTGGTGGGTGAAACGGTCGGACTGACCCTGTTCCCGGGCGCTGGGCGCGGAATGCCTCTTCGGGAAATCCTGGGTCGGGCGCAGGCGCTGGGGGCGGGAGCTGCTCGGCCGCATACACCTTCTCCACTTGGGGGAGGGTTGGGGCCGTCGACTGGTCGACCGCTGGGCGACAGGCCGCAAGGGAAAGACAAATCACAACCAGGGCTGCGCGCTTCATTGCCGTGCCTCGCTTGTCTTGGCATCACGTGCCTTGGGAGAGGTAATGACCTCGACTCGCTGTGCTTTTCCCAAGAATTTCTCTGCCACCTGTCTCACCTTCTCGGGGCTGGACTTGCGGTACCGATCGAGATCTTGGGTGATGTAATCGGGCTTGCCGACGTAATGGTTGTAGGCCTGCAGGAGCTCGACACGCGCCATGAGGGACTCGAGCCCCCAGGTGAAGGCGGCCTCGAATCCGAGCACGGCGCGATCGAACTCCCTCTGAGTGATCGGTTCCTTTTGCAGGCGCACGAGCTCCTGATCGAGGATCTTCTCCACCTCGGCCATGTCCGCGCCGCTCCGAAGGTCCACGATCACGTGGAATACCGACGAGAATCCAGCGCTGTGCTGCATTACGTGCACGCTCTGGGCAAGCTGCTTTTCGTGCACGAGGATCTTGTACAGGCGCCCGGTGCCCTCCTGACCCAGGACGTTGGCCAGGATATCCAGCTCCGCGTCCCCTTCGGCGTGCATTCTTGGGGTGTGCCATGCGTAGTGGACCCGCCGGAGCTTCGCGAAGTCGTCGCTGACTTCAACGCGCTTCGTCTGAATGGGAATGGTGGGGCCGACCTCCTTGTGCGTGGGCCGAGGGAGCTTGGGAAACCCCCCAAGCCACTTCTCGACGGCGCGCTTGGCGTCCGGAACCTCAAAGTCCCCGGCGAGCACCAGGGTGGCGTTCGATGGCACGTACCACTTCTTGAAGAAGTCCTTGACGTCGTCGAGGGAGGCCTTTGCCAGGTCTTCGTGGAGGCCGATGACCAAGTGCCGATAGGGATGCCCATCGTCGTAGAGGGCTAGGTTTAGGGCCACTCGTTCCTTCCCGTACGGGACGTTGTCGACCCGCTGCCGTCGCTCGTTGCGCACGACCTCTCGCTGATTGTCGAAGCTCTCCTTAGTCACGACGGGGAGGAGATAGCCCATGCGGTCGCTCTCCAGCCACAGGGCGAGCTCGAGGTGATGGGAAGGCACGACCTCGAAGTAGTTCGTGCGATCCGTGTTGGTCGTCCCGTTCACTTCCGAGGCGCCGATGGCCTCGAGGATCTTGAAATGCACGTCCTCACCGATGTGCTTCGCCCCCTGGAACATCATGTGCTCGAACAGGTGGGCGAAGCCGCTCTTGCCAGGGGTTTCGTCGCCCGAGCCCACGTGGTACCAGAGGTTTGCAGCGACGAGAGGGACGCTCCGGTCCTGGTGGAGGATGACTTCGAGCCCGTTGCTCAAGGTGTACTTCTCGAATGAGATCTTGGGATCGTCGGCGTGGGCGCTGGGAGCAAGAAGGAGCACGGACGACAGTGCTGCCAGCAAAGCGCCCCCCATGGACTTGGCTTGCATGCGTTTCATGACCGGGAACCTCACTTGAAGGGTGCGGGGAGCTTAGGGCCCGCGGATGAATAACTCAATCGCCATCGCAGCCGAATCATCCCGGCTGGCTTCGTTGCTCGTCGGTCACGTACCGACGGGTATGCTCCCTCCTTGCGCCTCGCCATCCGGGCGCCTCGACCGCGATCATCGATCGATTTATTCATCCGCGGGCCCTGACCAGCGAATTGGTTGCGTGCACGGGCTTGACGACACGTGCGCAACCTAGATACACGTTGCCGCAGGGAGGTTGTCCATGCCGACCCTTCGGCTCTCGCTCTTGCTCACCACGATCATATTTCCTGGTTCCCTGGCCAGCGCCGCCGCCGATGCACAGCGGAGGACGGCCGAGCCCCAGGGGGTCAAGCTCGTGGCCACCGTCCACCCAGACCAGGGATTTGTCGATGACGCGTTTGCCTTGGACCAATCCGGAGCTCGCTTGGCACTCGTGCGCACGGACGGCTCGTCGGTCACAGAGATCGAGGTCGTGGATCTTGCGAACGGGGGAGCGACCACGTCTCGAGTCAACTTGGCCCCGCTGACCCATGCCGTGGGAAAGGTCGATTTCGTCCTGGGCGGCTCCAAGCTGCTGGTCACGACGCGACGGCCGGACGAAGAAGGAGCCAAGATCTCCGCGTTGCTCGTAGGCATGGACGGAAAGCTCCTCCGTACCATGGGCCCTGCGCACGACGTCCTGTACACCCAGATCGCTGGCAAGGATGCCGTGGCCCTCTACGACAAGCGTCCTGGGCCCAAGGGTGGAACTGTCCACGAAATCTCCTATTTCCGCCTCGAGGACGGAAAGCGGATCGGAAAGAAGCAGGTGCTCTCGGCCAACGCCGAAGGGCGCGTGGCGCGCCTCGACATGAAGGTCCTCTACTTCAAGGACGCGTACTCCAAGCTGGTGGGGCGGAAACGAGGGGGATACGACAAGAGCAAGGACCGCCAGATGAGCGATCGTGAAGCGGTGGTAGACCTCGTGTCCGGCGCGGTAGCCGAGGCCACGCCACCCGGGGACCTGATCGCGTACATGAAGCTCGTCAAGCTGCGCCAAGAGCATCCGCTACGGAATGACTTCGTCGTGGTGACCGAGGACCAGCGGGGGCTCGAGCTCATCTCGTCGGGCGATGAGCGGAAGCTCCTCGGCCTCGCCGAGCCTTTCGATCGGTATGACGCGAAGTCGCTCGTGCAAGAAGCTTCCGGGGACGGAAGGATTTTCTTCTCGCTGACCGTCGATCCCGTGAACGCCGACGCAGTGAGCCGCAAGAAGGCGGATCCCGAGTTGATCGACCTTCACGCGCTGGACCTGGCATCGGGTACCGTGCAGCGCCTCGCGCGGCTCCCCAAGCTGGGACGCTCCTTTGCGTGGCACGTGAGGGGGAGGTACTGGGCCGTTCTAAGGAAGCACAAGGGGTTCGACCGAGGCGGGGCCGACCTCGAGATCTACGAGGTCGCGGTCAGGTAGGTCCTTGAAACTTTGCGGAGAAACGCCGCGTCGACGTATATAATCGGGCCGGGATGCCCGTACACGCTTCCACGCCAGTGGTCATGCGCCTATCACGCGGCGGGACCCTCGTGCAGACGTCCACTGGTCCGGTGCAGCTCGGGGCGGCGCCTCCAGAATCGATCAAAGATGCGCTTGCTGCGGGCCTCGAGGTCCCGTCTATCTACGTGTTGCCAACCGCCTGGTTCTCGCGGCGGAGCGGCCTAACGGTCGCAGAGCTGGAGTTCCCGGTCTACTACAACTTCTTCCAGAAGGGGCGCCGGTTGACCGCTGTCTGCGACAGCGAGGGGAAGCGACGCCTGTCCATGGTCCTTCGCGAGTCCTTGTTCGGCCCGGAGCATGTCGATACCGCGTTCGACTACGCACCCCGGGTGTCCCTCGACATGCGGGCCGACCTTGGCAAGGAAATGGACTGGTTCCGACGCAAGGGGGGAGGCCGGTGCGTTGAGCGAGTCGAGGATGTGGTCGACTTCGTCCTCTACGACGAGCGTGGACGCGCTCGGTTGGGTGGTGGTGTCGAGGTGGCGCGCACGGTTCTCACGCAAGGGCAATCCTCGTGGCAGGTTGTTGACGGGGGCCGCTTGCTCGCCGAAGTGGCCGAAGAAGTGGAGAATGCCCCCGAGCGTGGTCAGCCAGGGCCGGTCGTGAGTGGCGTGTTCCAGCCGCCCGCATTTGGACTCACCGTCCTTGGTTCCTCGCACGGTTTCGACCCTGCAGGGAAGACGACCGGCTTCGTGCTTTGGGTCAACCACCACGGCGTGCTCGTCGACCCACCTTGCGACGCCACGGAGACCCTTCGCCTGGCCGGCGTTTCTCCTCGGCAAGTCGATGCGGTCATCTTGACGCATTGCCACGCGGATCACGACGCGGGGGTGTTTCAAAAAATCCTCGAGGCAGGGCGGGTCAGCTTGCACACGACCCCCACCATCCTGGAGAGCTTTCTCCGAAAATACACGGCGCTCACCGGCGAGACCGAGGAGCAGCTCCGTCGCCTGTTCGTGTTTCGACCTGTGACCCTGGGGGCGCCCCAGCGAATTCAAGGCGCCGAGTTCCGTTTCTTCTATAGCCTGCACGCCATCCCTACCGTGGGGTTCGAGTGTTACCTAGGGGGCAAGAGCTTCGTGTACTCGGCGGACACCATGTACGATCCACCGCGCATCGAGGCCATGCACGCGCAGGGATTCCTGTCGCGAGGCCGACGAGACAGCTTGCTCCATTTCCCTTGGCACCACTCCGTCATCCTCCACGAGGCGGGAGTGCCTCCCATTCACACCCCTGCAGATCGACTCGCCCAGTTGCCCACGAACATCAAGGAGCGGCTTCGGATCATTCATATCGCCGAGGTCGACCTCCCCAAGGGGCAGGGTCTTCGCCTGGCCCGCACGGGGTTCGAGAACACCATCGTTCTCCCTGTCGCCGAGTCACGTCACGCCGCGGCGCTCGAGGCATTGGACGCGCTGGTGGGGATCGAGCTATTCCGTGACCTGCCCGTCGCGCGGGCCCGCGAGTTCTTGACGATCTCTCGCAGGGAATCCTACCTGGCAGGGACCCTGATTATTGGCCAAGGTGAGCCGGGGGACTCCTTCTACATCATCCTCTCGGGTGAGGCAGCCGTCGTGAGGGATGGGGTCGTGATCAAGGTCTACCGTGACGGCGACTTCTTTGGCGAAACCGCTCTCGTCACGGGCGAGCCTCGATCCGCGGACGTGCGAGCCAAGACGGACCTCGCTGTGCTGGCCGTGGACAAGTACGACTTCCTTTCGTTCCTCCGCGATACCGATCTGGTGCAGGCCCTCGTCCGCTTGGCGAGGAATCGTGATCTTCCGTCGTGGGACCTCATGGCAGAGAACCACGTGCTCAGCGCCCTCTCGGCGGCGCAGAAGACGCAGCTCCAAGCTCTCCTCCAAGCCGTGGTGGTCAAGGACGGAGAAATCCTCTGGGAAGAAGGGGGATGTGCCGACAGCGCTTGGCTGCTCGACACCGCGGTGGCCGATTTCCACGAAGGCGGGCGCGTGGTCGCCACCTTGGGGCGCGGTTCCCTGGTGGGGGACATCGAAGGGATCATCCACGGCCGGCCTCCATTGACGAGAGCCGTCATTAGGCAGGAGGGCATGGCTTTTCGCATCCCTGCCGCGGCGTTCTCGACGTTCCTGCACAACAACCCAGGCGTCCTCCTAGCGCTCGGTCGATCCCAGTACGTCGAAGGGAGTACGGGCGCAAGCTCGGGATAAGCTTCCGTCCGGTATTCGGACGCTTGTCCGAGGTGCGGACGCGGCCTGTCCGAGATGCGGACACTCCTCGCGCAAAACCGCGGGCTTGCAGTCGGCACGGCAATTGATTCCGGCGGGTCGCATGATCTGCATCGTGCCGTCGGCGGCCCTCCTTGGGGTCGACGCGTATCGCGTAGACGTAGAAGTGGACGTGTCAGGAGGATTGCCAGCGTATCAGGTCGTCGGCCTGGCCGCGGCCTCGGTCAAGGAGGGAGCGAGCCGCATCCGATCGGCCTTGCGCAACTGCGGTCATGACCTCCCGACGAGGAAAATCACCGTGAACCTGGCTCCTGCGGACCGGCGAAAAGACGGGGCCAGCTTTGACCTGCCCATTGCCGTCGCGGTGATCGTGGGCGCTGGGATCTATCCACCCGACGCTACTCGCGGGCTGCTCATCTTGGGCGAGCTCGGGCTGGACGGCACCGTGCGGCGGGTGCGCGGGGTGCTGGCGGCGGCGTCGCTGGCACGAGATGCGGGGCTTGGTGGCGTGCTGGTCCCCGCGGAGTGTGCGGCTGAAGCGACGGTCGTGCACGGGATTCGGGTGCTCGCGGTGTCGCACCTTTCCGAAGTGCTTCGGGCGCTGGCGGGCGACGCTCCTCTTGGGGAGAGGCCGAGGGTGCCGGACACCCCCGCGCGGCGCATGGACGGAGGGGACTTCTCCGAGGTCCGCGGGCAGGCCGCGGCGCGCCGCGCCGTCGAAATCGCGGTGGCGGGCGGGCACAACCTGCTCCTTTACGGGCCGCCGGGGGTGGGCAAGACGATGATCGCGAGCCGCGTGCCCACCATCTTGCCGCGGATGAGCCACGACGAGTCGGTCGAGGTCACGAAGATCTACAGCGCGGCCGGCCACGTGCCACCCGAGGGCTTGGTAACGACAAGACCGTTTCGAGCGCCGCACCACTCGACGAGCGCTGCGGCACTGGTCGGTGGTGGCACGTTTCCTCGTCCGGGCGAGATCTCGCTTTCCCATCGTGGCGTCCTTTTTCTCGACGAGCTCCCCGAGTTCTCGCGCGGCGCCATCGAGGCGCTCAGGCAACCGCTCGAGGAGCACGTGGTGCGCATTGGCAGGGTGAATGCGAGTGTCCGCTTGCCCGCGTCCTTTCTCCTGGTGGCGTCCGCGAACCCGTGCCCGTGCGGTTGGCATGGAAGTGAAGAGCGCGCCTGTACCTGCTCCGGGCAGGCCATCGAGCGGTACCGTGGACGCTTGAGCGGCCCGCTCCTCGATCGGATCGACCTGCAGGTGCGGGTCGAGACCCTCACCCTCTCCGAGATGCGCTCGTCCGCTGATTCAGAGAGCTCGAGCACAATCCGGTCACGCGTCGAAGAAGCACGAGCGAGGCAGTCCCATCGCCTAAGTTCTTTCGGCGTCATGCTCAACGCCGAGATGAGCCCCTCAGCGGCGCGGGCCACGTGCGTGCTCTCGGCGCGAGCGGAAAAGGCCCTTGCGGCCCTTCTCGCCCATCGCGTGGGCGTGTCTGCCCGGGCGATCGATCGGATCGTGCGGACCGCTCGAACCATCTGTGATCTCGACGCGGGCTCGGGCCGTGCGGGCTCTGACGTCATTGGAGACGAGCCGATTTACGAAGCCGCCCAGTTCCGTGCCCTCGATCTGGATCCGATCCTGGATCCTCGCCGACTCCTCAAGGTTGAGCTTGGCATGCATTGTCCGAACCCCGGACAGGATGGCCGCCACCCGGACAGTGTCCGGGGGGCGGACACCATGGCGGACGGCGCTCGACATGAAATGGCCGAGTTACGCGGCTAAAGGGTTGGCGCACGCCTTGCGATGGCCAAGCGAAACCCTAGAGCGGCGAGCGACGGCGAGGAAACAGGCGACTTCGAGCGAGGTGCAGCGGAGCGAGGTGGAGCCCCGAGCC
>JACQUZ010000104.1 GCA_016210055.1 Deltaproteobacteria bacterium
ACGAAGTAGTGCACCGCGTTTTCGGGAAAGAGATCCCTGAACTCACCGTAGAGCTGGGCTGCCAGTGTCTTGTTTGGGGCGATGATGAGCGTGGGCCGCCCAATTTCCGCGAGGACATTGGCGATCGTGAATGTCTTTCCGCTCCCGGTAATTCCGAGAAGCACCTGGTGCTTTTCTCCGCGACGGAGGCCATCGATGAGCTCCGTAATGGCCTTCGGCTGGTCTCCCATGGGACGAAACTCGGAGACCAGGCGGAACTGGGGGCGCATCTTTTCTCTTTTTGACATGCCTGGGATGTTTCAACGTAGCATGGCCAAAATAGGGCTGTCGCGCCCTCGTGACCATGGTGCTTTCGTTCTTGGCTGCCGCGGCGAGCGCGCCGCGAGTGGTTCCCTGGAGTTCGTGATGGGTCATTTTCGCTTTGGTGGCGTGTTCTACGGGGTCGTCGACCTGGCTGAGACCGAAGACGTCCTTGTCCGGGCCGAAAAGCTCGCTCTCGCCCTCTTGTCCGGTGGTGCCAGTGCGGTGCAGGTGCGAATGAAGCGAGGGTCGACCCGCGCCATGGTGGAGGTAGCACGCATCGTTCGCCGCCTTGCTCGCGAGGCGGGCGTCCCGCTTATCGTCAACGACAGGCTCGACGTCGCGCTGGCGGCTCGTGCAGATGGCGTGCACCTCGGCCAAGACGACCTGCCACTGGCCGAGGCGCGCCAGGTAATTGCAGCGAGCGGGCGCTCGCTCGTGGTTGGGGTTTCCACGCACAACCTCGAGCAGGCGGTGGCTGCCGCTCGTGCAGGAGCCGACTATCTTGGGTTTGGTCCGGTGTTCCCGACGAGTACCAAAGAAAACCCAGATCCGGTGCAAGGCTTGGATGCGCTTGCGCAAGTCACGCGTGCCGTGGCGCCCGTGCCGGTCGTGGCGATTGGAGGGGTGACGCCTGCGCGCACGCGAAGTATCTTAGACGCTGGGGCTGCTTGTGCCTGTGCACTCTCCGCGGTCAACTCAGCCCCGGACGTCATTGCTGCTGCTCGTCTTATTTCAGGGGAATGGGCGCCTTCCGGATAACCACGAGATCAGGGTGCGACCTAGAGCTGGCAAAGGTCCTTGTTCTTGGCATTCTTGCGAAGAAAGTCGAGTTTCTGCTTGGCTGTCTTGGCCAAGGGGGAGGTCGGATAGCGCTTGCCCAGCTCAGACAGGTAGGCTTGAGCCTCGAAGCACGACTTCATCTCCATGGCCGCATGTCCTGCGGCGAAGAACGCATCGTCTGCCACGTCGCCGTTCGGGAAGGCGTCCAGGATACGTTGAAACTCGATAATCGCTTTCTTGTATGACTTTTCTCGTGCGAAGGACTCGCCGATAAAGAAGATGGCGTTGTCCGCCCGGTCGTCTTGCGGGAACTTCTGGGCGAACAGGCGAAATTCGCGCCGTGCTCCCTCGTTTTCTCCTGCCTGTAGCTTCTGGTAGGCACCATTAAACAAGGCGTCCTTGTCCATGGCAGGAGGTGGTTGGGTCCCGGTTGTCGTGCTAGTTCCCGTTCCAGGCGCCACGGTGCCCGGGCGCAGGTCCTTCTCGAGCATGAGCACGCGCGCCTCCAGGGCAGCAAGCCGTGCCTCGAGATCGCTGCGGAGCTGCGCGTTTTCGATCCTCACGGCCCCGATGTCGCGCCTGAACCCCTCGACCTGTCCTGTCGATTTCGCCAGCTCGGCCGACAGCTTCTCGACCTCTGTGCCGAGGTCCGCGCTGTTGCGGCCGAGCAACTTCGTGGCTTCTTCGAGCGACTCGTCGAGCCGTCTTACTTTTCCGCCCAGGGACTCCTCTTGCTTGGACAGCCTTTGTCTTATCTTCTGGACCTCTGCCCGGAGCTCATCGCCTTCATGCTTCGTCGTGACCCAGAAGCAGCCAGGGCAAGAGAGAATCGCCAGCAACACGGAGAGCCGCGCGCCTATTCCCATGTGAACTCCACCCGCCGATCCTTTGCCCAGCTTGCTTCTTCGTTTCCAGAAGCCTCGGCTTCGCCCTTGGGCACGACACGCATCCGCTCGGGCGATACGCCTAGGCGAGAGAGGTACTCCTTGACCGCACGCGCGCGTTGATCCGACAACGCGATGTTGTACTCGTCGGTCCCGCGTGGATCGGTGTGTCCAATGACTCCGACGTTGCGAGGGGTTGAGGAGAGGCATTCCAGGTTCGCCTGCAGCATGGGCTTGGCATCCGCCATGATTCCTGCCTGGTCAAAGTCGAAGTAAATCGACTGCAAGCTGCACTTGGGCATGTTGTCGGACGCTTGTGTTGCCTGGGCCTTGGTGCACACGCCTTTCAAGCAGTCCTCGTCTTCGGGGCAGTCGTCGTCGGTACGGCATTGGCCCTTGCGGAGGCACTTGCCCTCGATGCAGCGGCCCCCTTCACCGCACTCGTTGTCCGCGGTGCAGTCCTCACACTTGTGGTCCTTGCAGACCTGACCCTGGGGGCAGTCCCCGTCGGCACTGCACCAACCCTCCTTGGGCTCGCAAGCGCCTTGGACGCACTGCTGCCCTTCTGGGCAGTCCGCGTCGGCAGCGCACTTGACGCAGCGCTTGTCACGACACATTTCCCCGGGCTTGCAGTCCTTGTCCGAGTCACACGTCGGATACTTGGGCTTCTTCGCAGGGCACGCGATGGCGAAGAATGCGAGGGGTAGGATGAGCAGGGCTAGCTTGAGCTGTGCACGCATGGCGCCTAATTTAGACGGCCATCTCGCGACTGGCAACTCGAGTGGCAAGTGTGCGGTGGTCGGTGTAGCGTTTTTGCATGGCGGGGACCACGCTCCTCATCGTTGACGACGAGCCGAACATCTTGACGACACTCCGGCGAGCCCTTGAAATCGAGGGGTACTTGGTCGAAGTTGCCGGGGCCGGGCGAATTGCGCTGGCAAAGCTCGAGGATCGGGAGGTCGATCTCGTGCTGCTCGACGTGATGATGCCTGAGATGGACGGCTTGTCGACCCTCCGACAGATACGGGAGCGGAACTCGGACCTCCCCGTCATCATGATGTCGGGGCATGGGAGCGTGGATACAGCGGTCCAGGCCACCAAGCTCGGCGCATACGACTTTCTCGAAAAGCCACTGTCCACGGAAAAGACCCTCGTTACGGTGAAGAATGCCCTCGCCCACGCTCGCTTGGCGCGTGAGCACGCCCAGCTCGCTGCGCGTGCGCGGGCGGAGCTGGCCATGATTGGCCAGAGCCCACGCATGCGCGCGATTCACGACTTGATCCGAAAAACGGCGCCCACATCGGGGCGAGTTCTCATCACAGGGGAGAACGGCACGGGCAAGGAGCTCGTGGCTCGTGCGGTCCACGAGAACTCCAAGCGGGCGGACAAGGCCTTTATCAAGCTCAACTGCGCGGCCATTCCACAAGAGCTCATTGAAAGCGAGCTCTTTGGGCACGAAAAAGGGGCGTTTACCGGCGCTACGCAAAAGCGGCGGGGCAAGTTCGAGCTCGCTGACGGAGGGACCCTATTCCTCGACGAAGTCGGTGACATGAACCCGAGTGCTCAAGCCAAGGTCTTGAGGGTACTTCAAGAGGGAGAGCTGGAGCGGGTCGGAGGGCATGAAACAATCAAGGTCGATGTGCGGGTTGTGGCGGCCACGAACAAGAACCTCGAAGAAGAGATCAAGGTAGTTCGTTTTCGAGAGGATCTCTTCTACCGCCTGAACGTGGTTCCGATTCGAGTTCCACCTCTGCGCGACCATCGTGAGGACATCCCTGACTTGGCCTCGCATTTCGTACAAGTCCTGTGTGCGACGAACGACCGAAAGAAGAAGTACCTCACTCCCAACGCCGTGACCCTTCTCATCCAGTACGAATGGCCCGGGAACGTCCGGGAGCTGCGCAATTCGATTGAACGGCTGGTCATCCTCACGGGGGACGCGCCAGAAATCACCGAAGCGGACGTGCAAGAGATCCTCCCGTCGGTGAAGCGCATGAAGATTCGCCATGGCCGTGGTGGGTCGCTCAAGGATCGTGTTGCCGCAGCGGAGCGCGAAATCGTCCTCCATGCACTCGAGGAATGCCAGCACCATATTGCCAACACGGCTAGGGAGCTCGGACTGGAGAGATCGCACCTATACAAGAAAATGCGGGCCCTTGGGATTCCCTTGCGAGGCGGGCGAGAGGCAGGGTTAGAACCCAATGACGATGGCCTGGAAGACGAGGACGAGTAGGCGCGCGGCTTCTGCCTCGCTATAATGCGCGCGCGAGGTGGCAAATGACCTTGGTTCGGGCACTCTCAAAGATGGTGTTTCCGTGCTTGTTGCTTCTCCCTGCATCCATGGCGCGGGCGCAGGAAGAACCCGTGGAGGAGAGCGATGCGGCCGAGGAGGGAGTGGAAACCGACATGCCGCCTGATGGTGTCGCGGCGACCGCGTCCGCGAGGACCTCACAATACGGAATTGGACTGCGGGCCCGATACGTGGCGATTCCCACCTGGCTCCTCAACTTGTTCCTGGACCACTCGACAGCCATGGGCCATCCCGGCATCGCCCTGGAGGCTGTGCGGCGCAAGGGGGACTTCGATATCGTCCTCGGCCTCGAGTACGAAAACATCTCTCCCAAGGACGGGCTTTACCTGGAAAAAGGGGACAACCCCGGCACGCCTGGGGAGTATCCCGACTACGTGACGTTTGATGGTCTTGCGCTTCTCGGCATGGATATCTCCTTCCTCTGGCACCTCAAGTTTCACGAGAAGGTGAGCCTGCGCTATGGAGCCGGTATCGGAGTGGGCTTTGTCCTTGGAGACGTCGTGCAGGCGGACACGGTTTGCAATCCGGGAACCTCGGCGGACGACCTGGACGACCCCAAGGCGTGTCCCGTTGACCCTCGTGCTCTTCCCGAGAAATCAGACGATGTTCCCCCTGTCGTGCCCATCGTGAATGTCCTTGTTGGCATGCGTTTCAAGGTGACGGACCGGATCTTCGTCAACCTGGAAGGCGGCTTCAGGAACATGTTCTACGGCGGCATCGGTACCAACTACATGTTCTAGATCCGCTAGATCCCCCGCGGCTTTCTCACTTCTCCCACCCGAATCGTGACCTTCTCCGCGTCAAAATGCTCCGCGAGCGGGATGGAATACTTGCGGGTAGTCCCGGTAATGGCTTTCCATTCTTGCGGGGTGATCTGGCCGTGGGCTTTGAGGTGCATGGCAAGTTGGTTCCGAAGCGCGTCGAGGGATTCCCGATCGACAACATAGTCCGGCTTGATGCGTACCAGTCGGCCGGTTCTCACGAGCATGTCCAGGGCGGCCCGAACCCGACCTTCCGGGAGGCCTAGCTGCTCCGGGATTTCCTGCGGGCGTGGAGGCTCAAGGGCCCACTCGTGGAACTTCGCGACCAATTGCTCGGCGAGATCCGTCGTGGCGCGTGCGGCCTCCGATGGGGCGTGGCGGGGCCTGCGCACGATGTCGCGCTCGATCGAGATCGCCTTGCGCCGAACGAGGGCTGTGAGGAGCGCGTCGAAGAGCCGTGCCGGAAGTGCCCTCGGAAGGCGGCTCCTTAGCTCCTCTTTGGGAATGCCTTCCTTGTGCGGCTTGTCTTGGTGAAATGCATCAACGGCAGAAAGCGCCGCCGACTCCAGCCTGGCCAATGACTCGGAGTGAAGAAACAGGTCTCCGTCGCGCACGAGGTCGCCCACCTGGACGAGCCGGTTGAGGGCATTGTCCAAGATGGCGGGGGAAAGCCCAATCCTCCCCGCCAGGGTAGGACGGGACATGCCGGCTGGTCCTGCGTGGTGTACTTCAAGGGCGACGCGCTCGGTGGGTTGTGCTTCAGCCAAGGCCCGCAAAGCCACGGCCGCTTCTTGAGAGGAGCGACGGAGCTTCGGGGCGTGAACCCGCACGATTTCTCCTCCGCCTATGGTAGTTCCGTAGTGCTCGAGAGCAGTGAACCCTCGTGCGATGAAGCGGTCTCCAGGCAAAGCGGAAATGGGAGTCTCGAGGCGGAGCTGGACGAGGGCTTCTGCGCCGGGCGTGAGTTCCTTTCCCTCTGCCAGGACCACGGTTGCCATGAGTTGAGCCGTCGCGTGATGGACGAGGACCCGTGCTCGGCTCGCGAGCGGCGCCCTGCAGGTGGATAGGTAGCGGAAGGTGCCGTCGATCAAGCGGGTGGGTTCCAAGGCCCCGGGATGCGAGAGGATTTCGCCTCGCATGACTTCGTCGCGCTCGAGTCCGCCCACGTTTATGGCACAGCGCATGCCTGCTCGGGCTTCTGCCATGGCCTGTCCATGGACCTGAATTCCGCGGACCTTGCCGCCACGACCTCCAGGCAGCGCCACCACGTCGTCTCCAAGGCCCACTCTTCCACCAAGGATCGTGCCGGTCACCACGGTCCCGAAGCCCTTCATCGTGAATACCCGGTCCAAGGGCAGCCGAAATGGGCCGGTCGCCAGGCGTCCAGGAACACTCGCAGCCAGCCGAAAGAGCTCCTCGCGTAGGAGGTCCAGACCCAGGCCGGTGCGGGATGAGACCGGAATGACTAGGGCCTGGTCGAGGAACGTGCCGGCGAGGGTCTTTTTCAGGTCCGAGACCACGAGCTCCAGCCAGGCTTCGTCCACGAGGTCGACTTTTGTGAGGACCACGATTCCCCGGCGGATCCCAAGGAGCTGGCAAATATCGAGGTGTTCTCGGGTTTGGGGCATGACCCCTTCATCCGCGGCGATCACGAGGAGCACCAAGTCCACGCCCGAGGCCCCTGCCACCATGGACTTGATGAAGCGCTCATGTCCAGGCACGTCGACGAGGCCGAACCGGCGACCTGCAATGTCGAGATGGGCGAAGCCGAGCTCGATTGTGATTCCGCGCTCTTTCTCTTCTTTCAGTCGGTCGGTATCGATTCCGGTGAGAGCCCGAACGAGAGATGTCTTTCCGTGGTCGATGTGTCCGGCGGTGCCAAGAATGATCGGGTAGGTGTCCACCCGGATGTTCTACTTGATTTCGAGCCGTATCGAGCCGGCAAGCACATCTCCGCTGGTGGCAAGTTTTCCGGTGATCGGGCCCAAGTGCTTGGCGGCTTCTTCAAGATATGGAGCAGACATGGGCTCTTGCTTCGACACTTTCCGAAGGATGCGAGGCAGGTCGATCTTGAACAGGCCAATGGCAGAAGCAGGCGTCCTGGGTGCGTTCCCCTGCGGTCTTCCGAAGAACCAGTCAATCACTTCGAGCCCGCCTTCGACTTTCCCATAGGCGAGACGACCCCCCTCGAGGGGTGATTTCACGATCACGTGCTCCTGGTCCTGCTTGGAGGACCAGGCTTGGACCGTTCTCCCCTTGGTTTTCCTCGAAATCGGCGGGGTCGCATGGGTGGCCGCAAGCTCGGGGTCCATGACGGCTGCGAACGTGTCTGGAAACGAGGCCATGATGAGGCCCTCGATGTCCTCTTTGGACATGTCGATGTCGTAGACCGCTGCGGCGATGTTGCGTGCGTGATCCAAGGCGTTCTTGAAGGACGGCTCCTTGCTCGCCAGGGTCTCGAGGCCGAGGCCGAGGAGGTGAGGCCACCCCATCAACACGGGGACCATCGCTGCCCCATACCCGCAGTCCTCCACTGCCGTTTCAAAAGGGTCGGTACCCTTGCTGAGGATCTTGGGTCGTGGGAGTGCCCGAAGTGGGGCATAGCCACCAAGGTAGAGGGCGCCGCTTGCCAAGGTGTCTGAAATCGCCGGGTCGAGCAAGCCGTCGTCGGAAGTTGCAAGAGCGGCGCCGATGAGTGGGCTGCGCATGCCCCAGGCGATTCCCATTTCCAATGCGGACGAGGAACTGCGGAACGTGAACACCACGTCCTTGAAGAGCCCTTCGGTAACGATGGGACGAAGCTGATCGCACGCCTCTTTGACCCGTTCTGCCCGACCTCGCACCTCGGCGCCCTCGGCGGCATCCAAGTCGGCGGCGATGCGGGGTAGGTTTTCACGTTCCAGGGCGACGAACGTGTGGAGGACGCGCCCTGGTTCGAGCCAGGCGGCAACCTGGGAGGTCACCAGAAGCTTTCCGGCTCCTTGGTGGAAGATGGGGGACATTCCCCCCTTGGCGGGTTTTCGCGCGAGGATCCTAAGGATTTCCTTCCCATCCCGTGACCAAGAGATCGGGAGACCGGCATACGAGATGAGCCAGTCGAACGTGATGAGGCGTCCTTCCTTGACGAACAAGAACGAGTCCGCCCTGCCACCTTCTTCCCGGAAGCGAAACACGTCGGTCACTTTTTGTTTCTGGAGAGAAACGCGAACCGTGCCCATGGGTCGTGCGTCGGCACCCAACACGTGGGCTAATGCCTTGTCATCCGCTTGGTTCACCACGGCAAACAGGCCGCCCGTTTCCTGGGCCGTCTTTTGAAGGAGCGTCCGCACTTTTTGAGGGTCGGTCGCCAGAGCGACGAGCCTATTTCGCCAAAAAGCGCGCGGAGCTTTCGAGAGGCTTCGGTCATCGGAGGGTTTCAGGGCCATCAGTGCCCAAAACGTCTTGTCGGCTTGAGGCTGATCGATCGCCAGAACAGAGGCCATGACTGGGGCAGAAGGATCAATGCCCGTAGCGTTCCAGCCGTCCTGGCTTGTGGGATCGAACCCGAGGTTTTTCGTGTTTTCCTCGGAGATGCTCGCGAGGACTTGGGCCATCAGCGGCTGAAGTGGCCCACCGAAGCCACGCAGCCACTGCCAAATCGCCGACTCGGCCCCCGGCCTGTAAACGATGACCAATGGCGCGTCGCCGTCGAGCTGGGAGGCCATGTCCAGCATGATGGTCTCCGCATTGTCGGCACGTGAGCTTCCCGGAAATGAAGCCAGGAAGAAACCAACCACGAGGGAAGCCCGAAGGGCGCGGGTGAACATGGAATCCTCCTGGAATTGACGGCTATCGCTGGCGCAGGTCGCGCTTGAGAACCTTCCCCGTGGGGTTGCGGGGCAGGGCGTCCATGAACTCGATCGTCTTGGGGCACTTGTGGTTTGATAGAAGATGCCTGCAATGCTCGCGAAGCTCCTCCTCGGTGACACTTGTCCCGTCCCGTCTCACCACGTGTGCACGCAAGGACTCACCCCAATCAGGATCGGGGACTCCGATGACCGCACACTCCAGTACATCGGGATGTGAATGCAGGACCTCTTCGATTTCACGCGGATATATATTCACACCGCCCGAGATCACCATGTCGGTCTTGCGGTCGGCTAGGTAGTAGTAGCCATCTTCATCGACGCGGGCCATGTCGCCGACCGAGAAGAAGCCATCGCGCATGGCACGTGATGTGGCGTCTCGATCACGGTAATAGCCCTCAATCAGCATGGTGTTTCGCGCGTACAGCTCCCCGACCTGACCGGTTGGTACTTCTTTTCCATTTTCGTCGAGCAAGCGGATTTCATTGCCGAGGAGCTTGCGTCCGATGGTGCCCGGACGAGAGGTGTGCTCACTGGGCATGGCCAGGGTCACCATCCCGGTCTCCGTGGCGCCATAAAAGTTGAACAGGATATGGCCGAACGCCTGCTCGACTCGTCTTGCGGTCTCGGTCGGGAGGGGAGCGGCGCCACTGACAATCCACCGCAGGCTCAAGGTATCGTATCGGCGCCGTGTCGCGGACGGGAGCGCAACCATGCGTCCCAGCATGGTCGGAACCATGAAGGCAGATGTGATTCGTTCCTTCTCGATGGCCGCAAGGGCTGTCTCGGGATCAAAGTGCTCGAGAATCACGACGCAGCCACCAAGTGCCAGCGTGAGCGCGACGAACGCCGGCGCTGCTGAATGATAGAGCGGGCAGGAGACAAGATGCCGGTCATCGCTTCGGACGCCGATCTTGCGCAGGAAGTCCAGGACGGGGAGCTGTTTCGCCAGGCTGCTAAATCCGCGCGCTGCCCCTTTGGGCTTGCCGGTCGTTCCAGACGTGTAGACCATCGCGCCGCCTCCAGCGTGGAGCGCTGGGACCTTGGGAGGAAGCGTGGCGCTGGACCGAGCCATGAGGGCATCGAAGCCATCGGGGGCGCGCACCATCCCGGTCGGCGCGGGAAATCCTGCCAGCCGCTGCGCCTCGGCCACTTCTGGCTCATGCTCGACGTGGTAGAGGAACACCTTGGGTTCGCTGTGGCGAAGAACGTGGACGATCTCCGGCGTCTTTGAGCGATAGCCTACGTGCACGGCGATGGCACCGGCACGCGAGATGCTCCACTGCGCGAGCACTTGGCGGTGGCTGTTGCGCATCATGACAGCCACGCGATCGCCAGGTCCTACGCCGTTCGCACGGAGTGCGTTGGCCAAGCGGTTGATCGACTCATCGAGCTGTCGATAGGTGAGGCGCAGGTCTCCGTCGACCAGGGCTTCCTTGTGGGGCTGATTTAGCGCCTGCAGGTGAATGAAGGCGCTTGGTCCACTGGGGAAGGAACGTCTTTCTCCCAGAGCCTTGGCGAGGCCTTGAGCAGTCCAGTTGCTCCCCAAGCCGCTCAACGCAAGCAGGTCCAGCATGACTCGTCCGCGCTCTCCCAGCGAGCGAATCGAAGCCATTCGACGGTTGATGGGTTCCCACACCGCCGCGCCTAGTTGCAGCTGTAGAGCAGCTTCTCGACATCTGCCCGCGCTGCCGATGGCGGCGCTACTTCCATGTACTTCTTGAACACGTCGCATGCCTCCCCCTTCTTTCCATTGGCCTTGTACGTGTAGCCGAGCATGCGGTACGCATTCGGCAGGTTCTCGTCCTTCTCACCAGCCACTTCGACAAATCGCTTTAGGCTCTCAATGGTGTGGGATCGCTTGTCGTCGTCGTAATAGACCTGTCCGAGCAGGAAATACGCGGCAGGGAGCTTGGGGTTGAGCTCCGTCGCCTTGACCAGGAACGGGATCGCTTTTCCTCTCTCCTTCGAGCTGGCGCCTAGCTGGACGAGGCACTCGCCGACGCCCAGGTGACCCTCCGCAAGCTCTGGCTCAATCTTTATCGCGGTTTGGAACTCGGGGAGTGCCAGGGACCATTCCCTGCGGAGCATGTAGATTCGTGCTCGGCCAAGACGGGGCGCCACGTAGTTGGGGTCACGCTTGATCGCGTTGTCATAGGCACCTAGGGCATCGTCGAGCGACATCTGCCGTTCATACACGCGGCCGAGCCCGTCGTAATACTGCGCTTGTGGATCGATGGAGACCGCCTCGGTCATGGCCTTTCTCGCATCGAGCAGCTTCTCATCGGCGAGCAGGCCAAATCCGCGGAGGAACATGCCCGCAGGGTGCCGCGGATCTTCTGCGAGGATGGAGTCGCCTACCGACAAGGACCTCGTCCCGTCGTTACGCCGGGCGAAGAAGCGTCCAGCGGCTGCCCGCGCGGAGATAGATACGCTCTTCCCGTCCTTCGGCGTAAGGAGCCGATCGAACAGCTTCTCAGCATCGCCCACGCGCTTGCTCTTCTCGTAGGCCATCGCCAGCTTGAGCGCGATGTCCTCTCGCGAGCCGCCGGCCCGCTCGTTCGCGTTCTCATATTCTTGGATCGCTTCGTCCGTCTTGCCTTGCGCTTCGAGCGCGGCGCCGAGATTGGATCGCGCCTCGATATTTTTTCCGTCGATGAGCAATGCCTGGCGAAACCATGACTCCGCCTTGGTAGGGTCATTGGCGCCAAGGTAGGCGGCGCCGAGCGTGTTGGCGAGGACCGTGTCGTCCCCGGCCGCTTTCTCCACGGGTGAAAGGACCTGGAGCCCTTCTTCGGCTTTTCCTTGGCTGAGGAGTAGCCTGGACAAGGCGATGTACGCCTCGTAGCGCTCCTTGTCGAGCTCGATGGACTTCTGGTACGCCTCTTGTGCACCGAGAATACCCGGCCCGACACTGTCCTTCTCGAGGACGTGGCCAAGCCAAAGCTGCACTTCAGAGCTGGCGGAATCGACGGCGACCGCGCGGTCGATGTAGTTGTGAGCGTCGGCGACCTTGCCTTCGAGCAGAGAGAGCCTGGTGGCCCCGAGGAGCGCGTGGATGTTGCTTGGGGCGAGTGCCAAGATCGTGTCGAGACGAGAGCGAGCCTCGGGAAGCTTGCCCTGCTCCATGGAAGTGATGGCTATTCCAACCGAGGCGTCGAGATTCCGCGGGTCGTCTTTTTGCGCCTCGTTGTACCGGGTGGCCGCATCATCCACTCGTCCTCCAATCAGGGCCTCATCACCATAAAGGGACCAGGCTCGTGACAGGTCTTTCCGGTGTGCGGTTTCGGCCTCCTTGGACAGGACGATTTCGGCCAACCTCTTCTCGCGCGTACCGAGTCGATCCCTCGGTACCATTTCTGCCAGGCCGATGCGCGCGCCCACGTGACCCGAGCGCTTCGCGAGTACCTTGTCGAACGCGGCCTTGGCATTGGGCCACTCAGACTGACCCATGGCCAGGAGGGCACGGGCCGACCCGTACAAGGCTGGGAGTCTCCCTGGACTCATCTGAGCCGCCCGCTCGAATGCATTCTTGGCTTTTTCAGCCCGCCCTGCATCGAGCTCCGCCCAACCCTGATAGAGCGGAAGGTTCAGGTCGTCCCGATGGACTTGTCCCAGCCCAGCGAGGGCCTTGGCCGCTTCTTCCCCTTTTCCATCAAGGATCATTCGCACTGCCTGGGCCTTCTCTATTTCGGGTCCGTGCGCTCCCAGGCGACCGATTTCATTCATTACCTCGTCGGCGCGGTCGATTCGGGCCTTTTCGCCCGTCCCCTCATCGAGGGTTGCTGCCATGAGCGCCTGGGCCTTGAAGCCGAGCGCTTCGGCGTTCTTCGGATCGATCTTCAAGGCTTTTTGGGTGGCGGCGACGGCGCGATCCCAGTGGCCTGCTTCGTCCGAGGACAAGAGCTTGCGGGTTTCGGCCAGGCTGTTCTTGATCGTGGTTTCCCGCTCCTTTGCTGCTTGCATTCGGACGTAACCGTAGATTCCCCCACCGAGCAGGAGGACTACCCCCGCTGCGACCGCCGCGCCGATCTTGAGCTTCTTTAGCTCCGCTGCGGTCCGTGTCCGCTTGCCCTTCGTTTGAGCGGAGTGATGATCGTCTCCCGCCAGCGTCCCTTTTGGCTTGGCTGTGGGAGTCGGGAGAGCGGCAATGTCCAGGTCCTCCTTCACGCGGGCGACCCGTGGCCGCGCGGGTGGCGGAGGTGCCTCGCCTTCCTGCTCGGAGCGCGCTGATGGTCCGCTGGAAAAGGAAACGACCCCTTCAATCGCTTCGAGCTGCGTGTCCTGCCCGAGGTCGACCTCGCCAAAGCTCATCCCTATCCCGCCGCCTGCAGGTCCACTTGCATCCGCTTCGGGCGAGCTACCCGTGAGTGCTGAGCCCTCGGGACTGGGCTCCGACGGCATCAAGTCCAAGTTGTCCAGGCTGAACCCTCCGCCGTCCGAGGATGGGGGCGGAATGGACGGATCAGGAACAGGTGCCGCAGAAAACGAGGGACCGGGAAACGGTGGGATAGACGGAGGTGCTGCTGGCGAAAACGACGGAATGGAAGGAGGTGGAATAAATGGAGCTGGTGTCAGTCCTTGCGACCGGGGAGGAGCGGACGGCTCGGGATCAGGAACAGACTCGCCGAATCCCAAGTCCAGCGACTCGGCCTCACCAGGGGCCCCTGCAGGAACCAACTCAAGGTCGTCGAGGTCGAGCGCTGGGACGGGCGGCGCTGTTGGAGCCGCGCCTGGAGCGCTTCTAGGCGTGGCGGGCATTGCACCCATGCCCGGCCTTGGCGTCGGGCTCGCGGGTCTCGGCGTGTCGTCGAAGAACCCACCGGTGCGAGGGGAGGGTCCCACCGGCGAGAGGAGGTCCACCCCTTTTGTCGGGGTCGGGCCAACTGGGGTCGGGAGGTCCGTCCCCCTTGTTGGGGATGGGCCAACCGGAGAAAGGAGATCCGGCACGACTTCAGGGGAAGCCCCACGCCCCTGACCGGCGTTGCGCTGCGATGCAGGCCCGGCAGGTGCAAGGAGGTCGGGCACCTCGCGTGAGGACATGGGGCCGACAGGCGCAAGGAGGTCCGGTCCGCTTTCCGAACCAAAACCGTCCAGCTCTGGCAGGTCGAGGACGGGCCCGCCTCGACCTGCTTGAAATTTTGGCGCCGGAAGGTCCGCCAAGCCTGCGCTCTCTCCCAATCGCTTGGGTGAGGGTAGATCGACGATTTCACCGAATTGGGCAGCCCCGGGCGACGCCTCCTGTTCCATGTCCTGGAAAAGCGCACCCAGGGAGAGCGCTTCATCGCCGCTATCTGGTGGGAACACGGTTGTCGATTGGGCGCACGCCGGGCACTTCATCACGATCCCCGACACCGGAATGCGCTTCTCATCGAGCTGGTACTGCGAGCCGCATTTCTCGCAGGCGACGGTAATCATTTGGTCCCCGAGAATATCATCCCGCCGGGCCCGAGGACAATGAGTGGAAGTCGTCCTCCTTAGAAGTCGAGGTCGTCGTCTAGCGGCTCTTTTCCCAGGCGTGGGCTTTGATTCTCGGGGCCTAGTCGCTTGCGCAGCGCCCTGTGCATGGCCCGCTGGATCTTGTGGTCTATTTCCGGGAGCAAGACGACGAGCTTCGCTGCCTGGACACTGCGTAGCACCTTGCGGGCGTCTCGGATGCGCTCCTCATCCAGCTTCTGGATCTTCGCCCGGTTTTCCAGGAATCGATCGATGAGCTTGGACAGCTTCGCTTCATCTATGGGTCCGCCTTCAATCATGCGTTTCATGTCTCTTCGGATGGACCCGTTTTCCTTGACGATTTCCACCAGTGCGTCGTCATGGCGGTTCAAAATGGGGAAGAGCCGCGCTGCGGTGGCTTCGTCCAGGTCTAGAAATTGGATAATCTTTGCGGTGCGCACGGCGCGGATTCGCTCCCGGACCTTCTCGCGCATGGCTTCCTGCGGGTCCGCGCTCGCGCTCGTCGACAATACGGCTAGGGCAATCACAATCAGCACCTGAAACTTGCGCATGTTCAAGCTCCTTGCTGTAGCTCTGTGAGGACCGCCTGCAGCTCTGCGGCAGACAGCTCCTCCACCGTGTCTAGCGGTGTCGCTGTAGGGTAGTCGTCGGCAGAATCGTCCTCGCCTTCTGGGGGCGAGAGCATGTCGAAAGCGACCCTGAGCTCGACCTCATCCATCATCTCCACGTCGCCTGCGATTTCCGGAAACGCGGCCGGTGCGTGGACCCGTGTTGGGTGACGTGGGGCTTGCCTCATCCCAAGGGCGACCGCGGCAACCGCTGCGGCCGCGAGAATGGCGCCCGTCCAGCGACGCCGCGCGCGTTGCTTGGCCTTGGCTGCTCCCAGGAATGCCGCTCGGACATCCTGCGAATAGGCCTTCCAGTACTCGGGGTGACTCGGGATCTCCGGGGTGATGCCGCGCAGCGCCTCCGCAAGGTCGGGCGGTACCTGTTCTTCCTCGCGCTCATTTCGACTCACGACATCCTCCCATGGCTTCCCGCAGCTTCTTGACTGCGTGGTGAAAATTGACCTTGGCAGCGTTTTCGCTGCAGCCCGCGATTTCTGCGACCTCGCAGAAGGGGAGCTCCTCGTAGATGCGAAGCTCCACGACGAGCCGTTGCTTCTGTGGGAGACTTTCGAGCGCAGCCCGAAGCCGCTGCTTGGACTCTTTTTCACTTGCCCTCTCGTAGACGCAGGGTTCGGCAGCGAGCTGTTCGGCCGCCACGGGGTCATTCGGCTTGCGGTCTCGTACATGGTTCAGCGCCAAGTTCACGGTGATCCGATACAGCCAGGTACGAAACGTGGATGCCTGGCGGAACTTGGAGAGCGATTCAAAAGCGCGAACAAAGGCTTTCTGGGACACGTCCTTGGCGTCGTCGGCGTCCCTGACGTAGCGCATGGCGAGGCCATACAGGGGACGCTGGTACTTGCGGACGAGCTCATCAAAAGCCGCCATGTCACCCTTGAGAAAGCGGTCGATGAGGGGCTCGTCTGAATCTCGGGACGTGGCCTGGCTTTGGGCTCTCTCCAAGACAAGTACCCTCACGACAGGATTGGACCCGAAGCTTGCGTGTGAAGTTAAGCGCGGGTACCTTAACCAGCCTAACCCACAAGCAGGACTAGGAAAATGCTCGACCCCGCGCGCCTACCCGCCGTGCTCAAGCGTGGCCCTGCCACGAAGGATCAGATCGACGCGTTTCAAGCCACCGATGCAAGGCGCCGAGAGGTGCAAGGCTCTCTCGACGCGATGCGCGCTCGCCGCAATCAAGCCAATGAGACCATGGCGAAGATTGCCGACAAGAAGTCCGCGGAGTTCGCTCGACTGAGGGAAGAGCTGCGTGCGCTTTCGCAACAGGTCAAAGAAGGCGAGGCTGACCTCGCCCGCCTGGAAGAAGAGGCTCGAAACAAGCTTCTTTATATTCCTAACGCTCCGCACGACAGCGTGCCCGTGGGTTCCGATGAGAGCGCCAACCAAGTCGTGTCGACGTGGGGAGAAAAGCCAGCGTTCTCGCTTGTTCCCAAGGACCATGTCGACATCGGGGTGCGGCTCGGCATCCTGGACTTCGAGCGTGCGGCCAAGATCAGCGGGGCACGGTTCGTTGTGCTCAAGGGCAAGGGGGCGAAGCTCGAACGGGCACTCCTCAACTTCATGCTCGAGATCCACGCGTCTCGCGGGTACACCGAGATATGGCCGCCAGCCCTCGTCAA
This sequence comes from Deltaproteobacteria bacterium, assembly GCA_016210055.1. Classification (GTDB taxonomy): domain Bacteria; phylum Myxococcota_A; class Polyangia; order Haliangiales; family SHYZ01; genus JACQUZ01. The sequence continues at coordinate 16,590 of JACQUZ010000104.1, forward strand.
GCGTCATGCCATGGAGGGGACCGGTCAGCTGCCCAAGTTCGAGGAAGACGCGTTCAAGACGGTTGCCGAAAAGGAAGAAGATCGTTTCTTCCTGGCGCCCACGGCAGAGGTACCGCTCACCAACTTGCACCGCGACGAAATCCTCGACGCAGAGCAGCTGCCGATTCGTTACACCGCCTACACGCCATGTTTTCGAGCAGAGGCAGGGAGCTACGGTCGGGATACCCGCGGGATGATCCGTCAGCACCAATTCGACAAGGTCGAGGTCGTCAAGTTCGTCCGTCCGGAGACCAGTTACGAAGAGCTCGAGCTGCTCCGCCTCGACGCCGAGGAGGTTCTCAAGCGGCTGGGGCTTCACTATCGCGTAACCCTGCTCTGCAGCGGGGACCTCGGGTTTGCGTCCGCCAAGACGTATGACCTCGAAGTGTGGCTACCTGGTCAGAGCGCGTACCGGGAAATCAGCTCCTGCTCGAATTTTGAGGATTTCCAGGCGCGTCGTGCCCAGATCCGCTATCGGCCATCGGCAAGCGAGAAGCCCCGACACGTTCACACGTTAAACGGGAGCGGCTTGGCGATTGGCCGCACCTTGGTGGCTATTCTGGAGCAATACCAGCAAGAGAACGGTTCGGTGGTGATTCCTACCGAGCTAAGACCGTATACCGGGTTTGATCGCATCGACCTGCCGTGAGGTGAGTCGTGCAAAATCCTCTTTACAAGTGGCCTTGCATCTTTATACTTCCGTTCCGTTTTTGCCTCCGCGTCATGGAGGAGTGGCCGAGCGGTCGAAGGCGGCGGTCTTGAAAACCGTTGCGCGAAAGCGCCGGGGGTTCGAATCCCTCCTCCTCCGCCAGGCCGATTGAAAACTAAATAGAGACGGAACCGATTGGAGAGGTGGCCGAGAGGCCGAAGGCACCGGTTTGCTAAACCGGCATACGGGGCAACTTGTATCGCGGGTTCGAATCCCGCCCTCTCCGCCAAGCGATCCATCACACATCGGTAGACAGGGCCAGGTGTCGAGCCCACAAGAGCAGCAGGCAGCCATAGCTCAATTGGATAGAGCATCGGTCTACGGAACCGAGGGTTAGAGGTTCGAATCCTCTTGGCTGCGCTTGAACAAGATTGGCCATGAATGACTTCGAATACATGCGGCTCGCGCTGGCGGAGGCCGAGAAAGCGGCGGCAGCTGGCGACGTGCCGGTGGGCGCTATCGTGGTGCTCGAAGGTCGCGTCATTGCCGTGGGGTGGAATAGGCGCGAGGAACAGGGCGACCCGACGGCTCACGCAGAAGTCGAGGCGCTGCGGGCGGCTTCTCGTCAGGTCGGTGGCTGGCGAGTCGAAGGGATTCTTTACGTGACGCAGGAGCCATGCCCCATGTGTGCTGGTGCGCTGGTCAACGCTAGGATCAAGCGACTGGTCTTTGGTTGCGATAACCCAAAGGCCGGAGCTGTGAAGACCCTCTACACGATACCTACCGATGTTCGCCTGAACCATCGAATGGAAGTGACCGGCGGAATCCTGGCTGAGGAATGCGCCGCACTGCTTCGTTCTTTTTTTGTGAGCCTAAGAGCGGAACCCTAAGCCACGGCGAGCACCGAAACCGCTTCCGATTCTTGGGAGGAGCCGCACGGAGACCCGTCGGGCTTTGCCCGACCAGCCCGACCAAGGGGTGGCAACGGCTCGCAGCCGCCCAGTTGAGGAGAGATGGCAGAGCGGTTGAATGCACCTGATTCGAAATCAGGCGTACTCGCAAGGGTACCGGGGGTTCGAATCCCTCTCTCTCCGCCAGCAGAGGCCACTTGTTCTGGAGAGATGACCGAGAGGCCGAAGGTGCACGACTGGAAATCGTGTGTACCGAAAGGTACCGGGGGTTCGAATCCCCCTCTCTCCGCCATCGTCTCAGGTTCCGTCTTGTCATTATGGTCCCGGGCGACGCAACGTCTGTGAATCCCGCTAGGCCCGGAAGGGAGCAACGG
>JACQUZ010000103.1 GCA_016210055.1 Deltaproteobacteria bacterium
CGCGCCTCCCACCCCAGGTGCGAGGGGCAAGCTCGAGCTGGGCAGGCATGCTTGGGCGAGATCTGCGTCGGGGAGTTGTCATTTCTTGATTGGGGCAACTATAGCAGGGCACTCTGACATCCGGCGGCCGACGACAACCCGGTACTGGCCACGCCCGACTCGCGCCCGGAGGCAGCGGGGAGAAGGGAATGCGGACGATCGCATGGCGATGGTAGGCGTATCCATGATGTTCCTCACGCGCTAATCTCGTGGGCGCATGGAATCCATCTCGGTCGACATTGCGGTTGTAGGGGCGGGGCCTGCAGGGGCCGCATGTGCAGCATTCCTTGCCGAGGGAGGCCGCACGGTCGTTCTCCTTGACGCCCGGCCCATGGCACAGGCAGGAGCACAGTGGGTCAATGGGGTGGCCTCTTGGATGTTCGATCAGGTTGGCGTGGCGCGTCCCAAGTCCCCAGAGTGCAGGGGGGGAGAACATGCCTTCGTGGCGGTTTCACCGTCGGGGAAGAAGAGGGTACGCGTCGACGAAAACCCAGTCCTCGACGTCGACATCCGACTCCTTGGATCAAGGCTTAGAGAACGCGCACGGTCTGCGGGTGCGCGGCTCTTCGGTGAGACGCACGTCGACCAAGTTGAGCTCGATCTAAGCGGGCGACCCACGGCGCTGCTTGCTTCCACTCCAAGCGGGCGACTTCGGGTGGATGCGCGCCTGTTCATCGACGCATCAGGGCTCAAGGCGGTGCTCCGAAGGGAGGTCCCCGTCCTTGCCAGGGCGTGCCCCGATCCTGATCGACGGGACCTGTGCACGGCTGCGCAGGAAGTGAGGAGCGTCGTCGATTCCGACGGGGCGCGCAGGTTCCTTAACGCCCATGGGGTACGTCCGGGTGAGGCCATTGGCTATTCGGGCTTGGCCGGCCCTTACTCGGTGCTCGTGGCCACCGTCTCCGAAGATCTTCGTTCCGTCGGTATCCTGACTGGATCCATCGCCAATGATGGCTATCGGAGCGGGCTCAAGATGCTGCGCGACTTTGCGAGCGAGCACCGCTGGATCGGTGACGTTGAGCTCGGAGGGAGCGGGGTGGTGCCGCTACGCAGGCCATACGCACGCCTCGTGGCACCTGGCGTGGCGTTGGTCGGCGACTCGGCGTGCCAGGTCTTCTCGCTCCACGGCAGCGGCATAGGGCTGGGGATGATTGCGGCACGTCTCTTGGCCAACGCAGTGGGCGGCTCGCCCGATCCAGGGGACCTCCGCGCGCTTTGGTCCTACGCGTGCGAGTTTCACAACGAATGGGGAGGGCTCCTCGCCGTGTCGGATGCGTGCCGTCGTCATGCCCAAGGGCTCGCCGCATCGGATGTCGAGCGCCTTTGCGACAGTGGACTGGTCACTCCCGGGCTCTTCTGGGACACCTTGGCCCAGAAGCTTCCCCGCCTCCGCCCGCGCGAGCTCCCGGTGCAGATCAAGGCGCTCATGCGCTCCCCGAGGACGGCGTGGAAAATGATGCCCATGGTCGCCCGCGGGGCAATGGCGCTCGTGGCCGCTCGGGGGTATCCCGAGGAGCCTGATGAGGCGGCGCTGTCTGCCTATGAGCGGCGAATGCGACTAGCAGTCGCCGGGCCAGTCATGGGTCCATTGCTGGCGAGGGCTCGCCCGGCTCACCGCGGGCCACGTAGACCGCCGCAGCCAGATCCCCAGTGACGTTGAGCGTCGTGCGGCACATGTCGAGGAACCGATCGACTCCTAGAATCAAGCCCAAGCCCTCCGGCGGAATCCCGAACAGGCCCAAAATCATGGCAATGACCGGAATCGAGCCTGCCGGCACGCCGGCGGTGCCAATCCCAGCGAGCACGCAGATGGCCATGATCAGAGCTTGTTGCCCAACTCCGAGGGGGATGCCAAAGAGCTGCGCCAGGAACAGCACCGTGACCCCCTCGAAGAGGGCTGTGCCGTTTTGGTTCATGGCCGACCCAGCGGTGAGGACAAAGCGGCTCACGTGCCGCGGGAGGCGCAGTTGTTCCTCGGCGACCTTGATGGCCGTCGGCAGCGTCGCGCTGGAAGAGGCGGTCGAGAACGCCGTGAGCATGGCGAGGCGCACGTCGCGAAAGAAGGCCACGGGGTTCCGTCCACCAAGGAAATAGACGGAAAGCGAGTACACCACGAACATGTGGAGCGCGAGGCCGAGAAGCACCACGCCGACGTAAGCGGCAAGCTGGGCAATGACCTGGGTGCCCATGCGCGCCGTCATGGTGAAGAGGAGCGCTCCAACCCCTAGTGGAGCCAGGGCCAGCACTCCGTCGATGAGCCGCATGGTTACATCGTAGAGCCCCTGGATGGTCTGCCTGAGGCGAGCCGCAGGCTCGGTCGCCGTGAGGGAGAGACCGATCCCAAACAGCAACGAAAACACCATGAGGCCAATCATGTCCCCCGAGGCTGCGGCCCTGATGGGATTGTCGGGCACCAGGGCGATCAACAGGGCAATGGGCGACGAGTCAGCTGGCGCCGCAGCGGCCCGAGGAGCGGTGGCCTGCCTGGCCATTTCCAGCACCTCCGGGGAGAGGCCATGCCCTGGCGCCAATACATTGACCAATCCGAGCCCAATCGCTACTGCAATGGTCGATACCACGACGGTATAGCCCAAGGTCCTGGCACCAAGGCGACCCAGCTGGCGCAGGTCGAGCTCGCTCACGCCGACGACGAGCGCAGAGAATAGGAGCGGTACCACGAGCATGAACAAGAGGCGCAGGAAGATCTGCCCTATCGGGTGGGTGATGTGGTCGACGGTCCATTGAAGCGCTGGGTTTCCCGCAGCCACCGTGTTCAGGGCCAAGCCCAGGAGCGCGCCGACGAGTATCCCGAGGATCATCCTCCGCTGTGGAGACATGCGGCGGAACATACCCCACCTCAAAGGAGGCTGCCGACCTCTTCGCGACTGTCTTCGAGACTCGCCCAGAGCAGTGGTACCTTTGAGATTGCATGAGACGCGACCCTCCTGACCCAGGCCGAGACGTGGACTCGGAAGACACGGCTTGCGTAAGGAGAAGGACGCCCGAGCCCGAGTTCCGGCCTGGCGAATCCCTTGGTGGATACGTGGTGGACGGTTGCCTCGGCGAAGGTGGCGGTGGGGCAGGCATCGCGAAGCTCGTCGAGCCGGAACATCGAGATGGCCTGCTCACCACGGTGGGTCACTTTCTGGGGACTCCTTTTGCCATGGCTGCATGGCCACCCATGTGCGATTGACGCAGGTTTTCGGACCCCCAGCTGGGCGCCGAAATCATCCTGCATCACCCCCCCAGGCCTCCTCCGCTTGGAGACATCCTGGGAAAGCGACGTCTCGGTCCTCGATTACTTGTCGCCGTCACCTGGGTAGTGAGGAGAAGTCGCTATCTCACAAGTTGGCTTGTGGTATCCCGTGCATTTCCCCGACTTGCGGCAGTCGAGAACTCGGAGGCTCTCGAAGCCCCCTTCGCCTAGCCTCATGTGCAAGTTAAGAAAGCCGAGCACGCGGTTGTCCGCTGGATTTCGGCACACGTCAACCGATGCGGATAGCTGCTTATACTCGTCCTCGCAATGGAACTTTTTCCGCCAGGTGGCGAGCAGCCTGCCATCGTCCGCACGGGCCTCTCCGCTCTCTCCCAGGCCGAACCCGGTGGGATTGGCTTGCACCCTGTAGGTCATGCCATAACCACCCCAGCGGTTGATCTCGAACTCGGCGGGCGGGCCCGATGGAGCCACTTCGAACGCGACCTGGAACTTGCCATGCCGATCGAGCCCCGCCCAGGGCTTGCTGACCCTGCAGGAGAAGTCCCCCGAGTCATCAAAGTTGCCGCGCACGTCCTTCGCCAGCGTGAATTCGAGCTCCCCAGGCCCCGACTCCCACCAGATCATCTCGGCTGGGTGTATCTCCTGCTTATCGTTATGCCCACGGTCGTTAACCCAGGGTCCGTAGGCACAGACCGGCTGCCCGTTCTTGATGCCAAGGCGGTAGTGGTTGCATGCGTTGACTCGGGAACGGTCGCCCACGGAGATCTCCGCCTCGAACTCCCTGCTCGGGTTGTAGCCGTAAAGATCCGGCCCACCATAGAGCGAGTCATCGGTGGTTAGGTAGAAGTTGAAGTCGTTGTCATCGCGGAACCAGCCAAACGAATGGAGGAAGCCACAGTATGTCTCCTTTCTCCCGGTGATCGGGAACCACTTGTCCTCCCCGATTCCGTAGGAACCCTGCGCGGCGCACCAGCCGATGTTCGATCCCACGGGATCGCTCGCCACGGCACCCAGCTTCCGTTGCGCCTGTTCCCAATCATGGATCTGATAGGAGTTGCAGGTCGGCGGATTCTGGCGCGGGGTCGGCGTGGGCGACGGTTTCGGTTTCGGCTTGGGCTTTGGCCTCGGCTCGGGAGGCCCGTCGCTGGGGTCGTCGTCATTTCGTATCTGTGAGGACTGCTCGCCGATCAATCCCTCGTCAATATTGCTGCCGCAGCCCAAGGGCAGGAGGAATGCGAGCCCCAAGATGGGGGAATACCGGAAGGTTGCCATTTGTCAGCTCCTTTGTTCGCTTGGCCACGTGAGCAATGGGCGTGCCCAAGTGAGGCGTGTTGCCAAGCAGGCGAAATGGCTTATCTGCTGATGGCGGATTCGGGAGTCCGATTGGTTTTCCTTGGGCCTGTCGTCTAATGAAACCGCGCTGGCATCATGACAATTGAGCTATTTCGGCGTGATTTTCGCCGTGCAACCTGGAACGCAACAGGTTGCACTTGGGTGGTTGCGCGCTTCTTCACTCTGCCCGGAGCGGCTTCCTCTAGAGAGTCATGCTAGACGGGGGGCCAGAAAGCCGCTCACCAAGCCCCGAAAACCGCTCCACCTTGCGCTCAATTCCCAGGCGAAGGAGCTCCTTCTTCCCCACGATGACCACCGATGCCCTTGCCCGCGTGACCGCCGTGTAGACCGACTCCCTGCAAAGGAGCGCGATGTCCTCGTCGGGGAGGAGCAGGGCAACGTGCTCGAACTCCGAGCCTTGGGACTTGTGGACGGTCATGGCGTACGAGAGCGCAATGTCGCCCTCGAGCGACTCCAGGGGGAAGAGGGCGAGCTCGTTCCCGCGTCGAAAAACCGCCATGGCCCTTCTACCGCCCGCGGTCCTCGCCCTAATCACTACACCCTGGTCGCCATTCATGATTCCACGCACGTAATCATTACGCTGCATGATCACCGGCTCGCCGGGGAGGAATCCTGATGCCCGCGTGGATCCATGGTTCCTGCCCATTCGGGCGTGGAAAAACGCGTTCACCGACCCCACGCTGGTGTCGTGCGATTCGGCCCTCCAAAGGCACAGGACACGCGCCCTCTCGTAGTGACGGAGCAGCTCTTCGGCATGCTCCTCGGAGACGCCATGAATGCCAGAAATCCACTCGTCCCACCAGCGTTCGAGGAACGCCACGCGCTCGCTCGGGCCGCCGTCCAAGTGCTCGACCTTGCGGAACGCCACGTCTCTCGCCTCGCGGCGCGGTGCAATGGGCAGCTCCGCATGGCCATCCCGGATGGCCATGGCGACTTCGTAGATGTTCCGCCCTTCCTCCCTGCTTTCGTCCATGCGAAAGCTCTTTCGCAGGTGCACGCCAGCTCCGCGTCGTGAGGCAACAAGGTCACGGAAGACGGCGCCAGGCTCCACCGAGGGGAGCTGGTCCGCATCGCCGAGGAGGACGAGGTGCGTCGTAGGCGAAAGAGCCCGGACCAAGCGTTCCATGAGAGCCAGGTCAATCATTGAGCACTCGTCGACAATCACCACGTCTTGTGCGAGCGGGTGGTTCTCGTGGTGACGGAATCGCCGCCCATCCGAGGAGGCGCCGAGCAGGCGATGCAATGTCGTCGGCTCGCGGGGCGCCGTGGCGGTCAGCTGGCTCATCATGGCGTCTTTCATTCGCTGGGCAGCTTTCCCGGTGGGTGCTGCCAGGGCGACGCGTTCCATCGGCAGGCCAAGACAGTCCAAGACACGCAGGATCGAGACCACGATCGATGTCTTGCCCGTGCCCGGCCCCCCTGTGATGACGGACAGCGGCCAATTGAATGGCGCGAGGATGGCTTCCTGTTGCTCCGACGTTAGCCCGAACGGCGTCCCATGCCCTCGAGGCGGTGAACTCATGACTTGCTGAAGCGCCTGCCACGCGCGCTCGCGATCCCAAAGGGTGCGTGCCGCTTGCATGCGCCCGCGCAAGGCCGTGGCCAGGCGGCCTTCAAGGGCAAGGAGACGCTGATGGTAGAGATGGTCCCCGTCGAGAATCAGCGGCTTGAACTCACCTGGCTGCCCAACGGTGACCCTTGCTCTCGCAAGGACCTCGCACGCGCGCGTGGCCAGAGAGGGTACCCCGAGCCTCTCGAGGAACGTGGAGAGCCAGCGAACCTGGGCGCCACGCAAGGGGAGACGGGTGCTCCCTTCGCGCACGCTCACCAGGGAAGCCAAGGTAAGGAGGAGCAACTCCTCTTGCTCCAGGGCGGAAAAGCCGTCCTCGAGGCGGGCGATCTCCCAGGCCACGATGAGCAGGTGGTCCTCCACATCTAGCGTGGCCAGAGCAGGCAAGACCGCGCTCGGGAAGTGGAGCGTGCCGACGTCTCGCACGCCCGTCGCAGGCCGCGCGGCTCCCGAGGGGGAGAAAAGGCCCCGCCCTTTCATGACTTCCGCCCGGCGAGGTCCATCTCCCATTCCGTGATCTCCGACCACGTGGGCCGGCGGAAATCCACCCCCGCGCCGCTCGCGTCCATTCCCCGAACGAAGAAATAGAACATCCCACCGAATCGGGCATCGTGATCGCCCCGCGAGCGCGCCCCAAGCACTTTCACGAGCGCGAGGGAATAAAGCCTGACCTGGAGCACGTAGTGCTCGTCGACATGCCGCCGGATCGTCTCCCTGTCCCAGGAAGGGAGGAGATCGCTTTTCCAATCCGCAATGTACACGAGCCCTTCGTGCTCGAAGACGAGGTCTACAAAACCCTTGATAAAGCGATCCGTTCCGCTCGGATACAGGAATTCCATCTCTCTCAAGGTCTTGAGCCGCGAGATGGGCGGAATGATGTGATTGCCCGCCGCGACAGGAGTCGTAAGGGCCCGGTAAGCGATCTCGGCTGCCCGTGGTCCGTGCGTCCTTTTCACGCCGTTTCTCTGCGCCACCTCCTCGATCAAGCGATTGACCTGCGGCAAGGAATACCACGCGTCAAAGGATGGGGCGCTCGCAAGCGTGCCAAGGTCGACCGTCTCGAAGAGTTCGTGCAAGAAGATCCCCGTGGTCGCGCCGCCTGGCAGATCGCTGGCCGGTAGCGGATCGGCCTGCGCGGCTGGCACTCTTGGCCCCTGACGAACCGGGGGCCCATCGCGAAGCCTGGAGTATGACGTCACCACGAACCCTCGGTGTCTCAGCTTCGCTTGCTGGAAGCTTGGGAGCGCGGGCTCGTCGAGGAGCCCGCTCGGCGGGACCCAATCTGCGAGCGAAGGCACGTCCTTTGCCCCTGCTTCGGGGCCATTCATCGGAACGTTTTCCGAGGAGAAGAGCCCTTCCCAAGCGTGCCCCGTGCCCATGATCGCCTGAAGCCGACGGTTCACGCATCCATACCCACCGGCGAGGTTCCCCTTGGAAAAGTACGGGAGATAGAGCCGTGCCCTTGCCCGGGTGAGCGCGACGTAGTAAAGGCGCTCATCTTCCCTTGCGGCCTCGGCGTTCACCGCTTCCTTGATCGCCGCAGGGGGGCGCCCCATCCAAGCCTTGCGCCGGCCATCTTCGTGGAACGCGTGCACCACCTGCCGTCCGTTGGACCTGGAGAATCCCCCGACGAGAAAGACGACATCCGCCTCGAGTCCCTTGGACTTGTGGATGGTCATGATCTGCACCGCGTCCCGATCTGTCTCCAAGCGCTGCAGGTCGCCGCTGCTGGCGCTGGGCGACTTGGGGACCGCGCGTCCGTCCACAAAGGACTTCAGCAAGAACCAGAGCTCTCGCAGGGGCATCCGGCCGCGCCCGGCTTCTTCTGCCAGGAGCTCAAAGAGATGGAGGTAATTGGTGAGCTCCCGCTCGCTGTCGCGAAAGAACAGCTCCCGCCGGATGACCCCGCTTTCCTCGATAATGCGAGAAAAGAGCGCCCCGTAGTTCATGCTCCCGGCGAGGCGATTCCATCGCGACAGTCGGGCAATTAGGGGGTGGTGGTCGGGCACGTCGGCGGCCTGACGGAGCTCCTCGAGAGAAAGACCGAAGAAGGGCGTGAGCCAGGCACGGAAGCGCTTCGACCGATCCTCGGGCTCGTCGATGCCGGCGAGGAGATCGAGCACGTGCATGGCCTCCTCACCCGAGAACAGGCCTTCTTGCTTGTAAAACGCGCGGGGCACGCCATGGGCGCGGAGGGCCTCTCCGACCTCACGGCCTTCTCTTTCCGTGCGGGTGAGCACGAAGATGTCGCTCGCGCGCACGCGACGACGCTTTCCAGCCGCGCACAGCTCGATGGGGCGAGCGCCGAGCAGGGCCCTAACCTCGATGGCGATGAGGCGAACCAGCGTCCGTGCCGCGCCCCTCATGTTCTCGGCGTCGTCCAGGGAGAACAGGTGGATCGGCGGGAGCTCGACCTGTCCGCGAAAGGAGGTGAGGCCGGGGTTTCCGCAGCGCACCGGCGTGTCGTAACGGATGTCGCCGGTGAAAAAGGGGGGCGCGCCCTGCTGATCGAGGATCAGGTTGCAGGCGTCGATCATCTTGGCCGTGGAGCGATGATTGGCCTGGAGCGCGACAAGGGCACCGCCGGCATCCTCGATGCATTGGCGGGCCGCGAGATAGACGTGCACGTCGGCGCCGCGGAAGCCGTAGATCGCCTGCTTCGGGTCGCCGATGAGGTACAAGGTGTTTTCCCCCGCCCTCTCGAAGAACAGCTTGCGGAAGATCGCCCACTGCGTCTCGTCCGTGTCCTGAAACTCGTCGATGAGGGCGTAGCGGTAGCGGGCCCGCACCAGGCGCACGAGCTCCATGCCGTGGGGACCTTCAAGTCCTTCACGCACGAGCGTCAGCATGTCATCGAAGTCAACGAGGCCCCGCTCCGCCTTGCTGCGCCAGAGGTCCTCGAGCGTCGCCGGAAGGAGCTCGCTCGCCAGCGCGGCGGTAAAGGGGACCACCGCTTCTCCGAGAGAGCGCACCCCCTCCTGAAAACGAAGGGCCGTTCCGTCGGGAAGCAGCCGTCCTCCCATCTTCTCGACGAGATACCCGAGGAAACCGCCTTGCGTTTCCGACTCGAGGACCTGGAGATCCGAGAGAAACGTCGCCAGATCCCCGCTCTCGCGTGCCCGCCGTGCGACCTCGCGTAGCTTCGTGAGCCGCCGAGCGACCGCGGGCGCCGTCTGGGCGTTCACCTTGGCTGCCTTGAGCTCAAGGACGAGCTCTCGTTCATCGAATGGCTCTTCCGGAAAAGCGCCGAGCGCCGCTTGGAGCCGCTCGGGATCGTACTTGGGGAATCGTTCCCCTCGCTCGCGCGCGACGGCGTGGAGCACCTCCGCGAGCTTGGGAACGGCAAGCCCACTCCTTAGCGCCGCCGAGACGAAACGGCCAGGCCGCTCCTCCTTGGCCAGGCGATGGCGCAAGGTATCCCTGAACGAGCGCGAGAACGCCTCGAGGGAAGGTACCTGTTCCTGCACGAGCAGTCGGCGATGCAGGAACGCGTGCTCTCCGAGCAAGCGCTGGCAGAACGCGTGGATCGTGCAGATGGTGGCGAGGTCAAGCGTCGACAGGGCGTGCGCGAGCTTTCCCCGCGCTTGGTCATCGATGATCCAGTGGCATGCCGTGTGAAGGTGGTCTGGCGGCGTCGTGACGGGTGGTAAGTCTACGAGCTCCTCGAGCTTCGCACGCACCCGCGACCTGAGCTCCCCTGTCGCCTTTTCGGTGAATGTGACCACGAGCATCTGGTCGAGCGTCGTGTCCGTGGTAAGGAGCAGCTCGACGATCAGGTGCTCGAGCGTGTAGGTCTTGCCCGTGCCCGCAGAGGCCTCGATGACGGCGTGCCGCCCCCTTGGGAGCGCGCTCAGGACCTGCGGCCTTGGGTACAGGGCAAGGGGCATGCTATTTCCCCGTTGTCCCGAGGCGGTCCAAGAACGGGCCAAATCGCCGCGCCACGATCGCTCGCGCCTCGTCCTCGGGTGGTGGGGCGAAGCGCTCCGCCATGGGAATCGGTCCGAACCTGGAGCTGGAACTTTCTCTCTCGATGGCGGCTTCCACGCACTCGCAGAGGCTCATCCGTCCTTCGTGGTGCCAGTAGAGGAACACCGCTTCGCACGGAAGGAGGTAGGCGTGAGGGTGCCCAAGAAGGTCGGCAACGATATTCGTCAGGTACCCCTTGGCCTCCTTCTGGGACATCGGAGCCAGGGAAACCGTCACGGGCGCCCCCTGCGCCTCGTCGGCAAAACACAAGTGTGCCTGATGGGGGCCTTCGTGCGAGCCAGCCGCCGCGCGCAAGACCTGGTCGAGAAACGCCCGCAGGACATCCCGCTGGTTGCGCACGGAAGCGTCGACATCTTTTCCATGGCGGCGAGCGCCGAGCAAGAGCGAGCCATCGGGTTCACCAACAAGGACTTCGGTCTTGCCCACGATCTCGGCAAAGCGCCTGGTAGATCCCTGCCCGCCTGGAAGATCGACTTCCAGGCAGATGGGCGGCAGCACGGTGCCCGAGGTGGTGTGCTCGTCGGCGCAGCCAAAGCATTCCAGGTGGGCACTCGGAGCCATTCCATGACCCAGTGCGCTGACCTGGCGAGACCAAGCCGTGAGCCAGGACCGGTGCTTGGCGCGTTCCGCATCGCCGAAAATCCCCGTCGGGACGAGCCCCTTGAGCTCCAGCGTGCCCGCCCTCTCGGCATGCAAGGACAGCGGGTCACAGCCTCGAATGAGCGAGTCGACCATGATGCGACGCGTGATTCCCACCCCGGCCCCAAGATCGGTCATGAGGGGCTCGTCCTCGAGGGAACCCAGGTCCTCCTCGAGCTCCTCGAGGCGGAGCCAGAACCGTGCGTGTCCCTGAAGTGGGCACTCGAGGAAACGGCGCAGGACAGTGACCGGAATGCGAACCACCCCCTCGGGACCCACGCGCTCTTGCGAAGCGGGTGGCGAGACGATGCGAAGGCATTCCTCGAGGCGTTTCCAGATGGGGGCGCGCACCTCCTTTTCGAGTCGCACGCGGTCGGGCAGGCGCCCCTCATGCAAGTAAGCCCTCAGGTGGTTCCCCAATGCCAAAGCCTGCGCCTCCCTTCGTGCCTCGGGATGCGCGCTCCATAGCGGCCCATCGCCGGAAAAATAGCCCGCGTCGTGTCGACGGAGCGGGTGGCGCACGACCTCTTGTTGGAGCGCCTCGCGAGACGTGTAGCCACGCAGGATCTGCATGAGCTCGAGGACCACTGGCGATGCAGAGAGGGGTTCTCCTGTCGTGGGCTCCCTCGCCACGTGGGAGAGGTATAGCCGGTCCCTCGTGGAGAGAAGCGTTTCGAGGAACATGTACTTGTCCCGCTCACGGGGGCTGACGTCGCCAGGACGACGGCTTGCCGCGCGCAGGTCCAAGTGGTGCGCGTGATCTGGGGCAGGGAACAGGCCTTCTCCCATGCCCAGGAGGAACACGACCTTGAAAGGGACAGCACGCATGGGGAGGAGTGAAGAGACGACGACCCCGTCGGCAAGGTAGTGGCCGCTCTCCGCTGAAAGTCCAACGAGCGCCTCCTTGGCGAGCTCGTGCGCGATCCGGTAAGAGACCTTGGCCTCACCAAAGGCGTGGCTTCCAATCTGTCCAAGGGCATGCTGGCAGCGCAGCAGCGCCCGCTGCTCCTCCTCGTCCTGGGGGGCGAGGTAGGCGCCAAGGAAGGACTGGAGAAAATGGGCCCATTCCGAAAGCGTGAGGCGCGCGGACCTGGCATGACGGGAGTCGGCAATGAGCGAGCGGACGAGGAGAATCAGCCACCCGGCGTTCTCATGGGCAGAGAGCGGCTGCTCGTCCGGGAAATAACGCTCCCCTCCGAGGGAAAACGCCCGCTCGTCCCCGCTCGACTCACCAGTCATGAACACTCCGAGGGCGGCTCGGCGCATGCCCTGGTCCCAGTTGTACAGGTCGCGTTGGATATAGGTCTCAGCGTGGTCGGAGCGGTCGGCGCCGTGGAAGATCCCCAGACGATCACACATGGTGATCCACTCCCTTGGATCCACGCCTGGGAACCTCCGTGCGACGAGCCCGTGGGTCGCCACGGACAAGAGCTCCCTGCGCGTGAAGGTCCCGAGGGGAAGGGCAAGGAGCTTGAGGCCCGCGTCGACCACGCGGTTCTCCCTGGAGAGGGGCAGGTCCACGAAGTGGCAGGGGAGCTCATGGCACTCGTCAAATACCGCTGCGACATGCGGGATGTATCGCTCGGCCGCTTGGCTGGGCACGATCACCGCGATGTCGTTCAGCCGCAGGCTCGGCGTTTCCTCTCGTGCATCACTCTCGAGGAGAAGGCGCCAGATCTCGCTGGCCACGATCTCCACCTCACGCCTGATTCCCGGCGCCTCGAGAAGCCGGATGCTCCCGTCGTGGAGCGACAGCGGGTCACTGTCCGCCCGGTCCGGGTGGCGATACAGGATGTCGCGCTGGACCTGGCGCAGGAGCGACGTCCCGTCGGCGCACGGGTCAACGAACCGCGCTTCGAAATCGCAGTCGGCGAGGGAGTTGAGGAGACGGATGTTCTCCCGTCCTGGCCTTCCCCAAAGCCTGAGCGCGGGGGTGTCGGCGCGCTCGAGGGAGAACGGGTCCTCACAAGGCGGCGTCCTCGGCGCGAGGGCCACGTCTTCCCAGTACTCCTCGCAGGGGTTTGGTGCGTACACGCGAAGCTCGCGCTGCGTCGCGAGCTGGGCCATGAGCCTGTGGAAGACCGACGCGACATAGGAGAACCCAAACACGTGCAGGCGTCTTGGCGCCTTCGACAGGGACAGGGGCGCCCTCGCGTCCACCAGGTCATGGAGCAACGCCCAGGTTTCGCCGTTCTCGCGGCGTCGTGGGAATGCACCTCCTTCGCCGAAGAGATCGAGCCACAGGCGACGTTGCCAGCGCTCAACGCCCGCATGTGGCGTCCCGGAAAGCACCAGGTGACCGTCCCGCCACGCGCCGAGCATGTCGGGTCGAGAGTAGCTGTACTCCTCAAAGAGGCGCGAGAGCTCTGTCGCCAGCTGGTACCGACGGATGTCCAGGGCATCGGGAGCCGCACCCGCAGCAAGGAGGTAACCTTGGACCGGGGCCAGCTCCTCGTGAGACATGGCGCTCGCGTCGTGGAAATGCATGAGGAGCATCCCTCTGAGCGTCGCTCCGTCGACCAGGCGAACGTGGGTGCCTTGGGCTCTCAAGACGTCGGCGACGCACCCAGTAAGGAAGTGAAACTCCAGCCCAGCCGAAATGCCGACTTTTTGTGCGATCCCCAGCTTGAGGTAGGCCTCGACGTTGCGATTCGGCACCACAACCTGGGGCCGGAGAAAGAGGCTCGCGCCCGGGAGTGCTCGTTCCTCCTCGAGCTCCTCCACCAACGCGGCGAGGAGCTGTTCGGTGCGGTTGGAGTAGTAGAGTCGGAGCATCCGAGCAAGGCATGGTAGCCGATTGGGTGCGGCCCATCCACGGCCCATCCACGGCCCTAGCCCATTACTCCCCGCCGTGCTATGCAACGGGCCCATGAGGGGCGTGGGGATCCTCGTGGGGTCGTCCGTTTTTCCCTGGAGCGTGGCCTTGATCTTGGCCTCGTGCCTGGCGACCTCCATTGGGTGTGGTCCGCCATTGGGAGAAGACGGTGAGAACAACGGCGCGGAGGGATCCCCACCCCCCTCTTCCGATTCTCCCCGATCTCCCATCGTGCACGGGGGTGGGGAATGCCCCTTGGCGGCGGACCTGGTGCTCGTGCTCGACATCTCGAGCTCCATGGGCTTCCTAACGGAAATCCTCGACCGCGAGCTCGATGGAATCGTTGAGGAGGCGAACCGGGCGGGAAGGAGCACCCGTTTCGGGCTGATTCCGTTCGTCGACAACTACCGAATCGACATGACCGGAAACCTGGCGTCGGGGCGGGTCCACACGACGAGCCACGGGCTTAGGAGGGCGGTCCAGTATTACCGACGGAATTACACGGGCACCAACCGAAATCCCGGTGACGGAATCAGCGGCCCCGCGAAACAGAATCCCTTGTGTGAGGAGAACGCGCTCGACGCGCTCCATGCGGCGGCCGAGGAGTTCCCATGGCGTTCTTACGCAGGCCGGATCGTAGTCGTGGCCACCGACGACACCTTTCTCGAGAACCCCGACAACTACGGCGATCGAGACAGCGACGGTGACACGAGCAGCAAGGACTTCCCGACGGAAGGGAACTACCCGGCGCGACGAACCCTCTCCGAGACGGTCCGGGCCCTGCGCGACAGGAACGCGCGCGTGTTCTCCATCACGCGTCTCGCCCCACCCGCGGCTTCAGACAAGACGGCTCCTCGCTGCGCCGGAGATCGAAGGCTCTCTAGGTCGGCGGTCTCCGACGGCTGGAGTACCCCTTACAAGGGGCAGCCACCGATCCCCGAGCAACTGGGGGGGCGCAACTACGACCTCGATGAGGTTCGCAAGGGGAACCTGTCACTTTCTCGGACACTCCTCGACGTTGTAGCCGCAGGCGGGGTGTGCGCCCTTGCCGGCGACTAATGAAACCGCGTCGCCCATCGTCCTTTTCCGCGACGACGACATCGTCGCGATAAACAAGCCCTCGGGCATGCTGGTCCACCGAGGATGGGGGAACGACGCCGTGGTCGCGTTGACCTGGGTGCGCGACTTCGTGGAGAAGCGCGTGTACCCCGTGCATCGACTGGATCGTGGTACGAGTGGCGTGCTGGTCTTTGCCCTATCGACCGTTGCCGCCAGTGCGCTGAGCGAGCAATTTGCGGCAGGAAAGGCGACCAAGCGCTACCTTGCCCTGGTGCGCGGGGTTGCACCAGAGCACGGGGTCATCGATCATCCCATTCCCCGGCGCGAAGGCGGTCCCAGGGTGTCCGCCGTGACCGAGTTCCGCCGAGTTGCGGTTTCCGGCCGCTACTCACTGGTGGAAGCGACGCCGCGCACGGGAAGGCTCCATCAAGTGCGGCGGCACCTCAAGCACATCAGCCACCCAATCATCGGCGACGTCAACTACGGCAAGGGAGAGCACAACAGGCTGTTTCGAGAACAGCACGGGCTCATGCGGCTCGCTCTCCATGCGGCGATGCTGGAACTCCTCCACCCAACGTCTCACCAACCCATCTTGCTCTCAGCCCCAGTGCCGAGGGACCTCGCTGAGCCGCTCCAAAGCGCCGGGTTTCGGCTGGGGTAGGAGCCGGGGTGGTGGACAAGCGGTTTTCCTGAGAGACAGTGCACCGGACTGTCTATTCCACTGCGCTCCACGGCGGTTTCCACGGAAATCCAAGAGATAGGTGAGGCGCCACCGGGTATCCGCGTTGCTTAAGCCCTTTATTAGGAGGCAATGGTCGTGCGCGATTTGACTACCTTATCTTCCATTATCGCGGTGCTCCTTTGCGGTTGCAGCCCAGTGCATTCCACGCTTGTACCGGTAGAGGATGCCGGGGCCGACAAGGACGCCATTCGCGGGGGTGACGCGTTCCCAGATGCGCCCCCTAATTCGACTCCACCCCCAGACGCTCGATCCGATCCTTCACCGCCAGATGCCCGGCCCGATTCTCCACCCCCAGGCGATGGGCGCGTCGACTGCACGCACCGCGAGGGCGGCAACTTGCATTCCGTTGGACCCGACCAACAGCTGAAAACGCTGGGCGAGGTCCCCTGGAACCAGCTAGGGGCCGGGGACATGGTGCGGATCGACTGGCGGCCGGAGCCGTACACCGAAAAAATTCTGGTCTCCAAGAGAGGCACCACCGAGCGTCCCATTCGGATCTGCGGCGTCCCTGGCCCGAACGGCGAGCAACCGGTGCTCGAAGGTCGCAATGCAACCACGGCCGGAAACACGCATTGGTCAAGTTGGACGCCCCTTCAGGATCTCGGCGTAGTGGTCTTTTCGAGAGACGCTGACCAGCCTACCTACTCGACGCGGCCAGGCCACGTCGTGATCGAAGGTCTCGAGATTCGAGGCGCGCACCGAGACAACACGTACACTGCCTCGACGGGCGAGACCCGGACATATGCCAACGGGGCAGCGTCAATTGCCATCACGCCGGGCGATAACATAATGATCCGCGGTTGCACTCTTACCGGCAGCGGCCAGGGGATCTTCACGCTGTCCAAGTCGGAACACGAGAACACCCTGGTCCGTGAAATCGTTATCGAGCGGAATCGCATCTTCGGCAACGGTGTCGTCGGGAGCGACCGCCAGCACAATGCCTACATCCAAGCACTCGGTGTCCTTGTGCAATACAACTACTTTGGCCCGACCCGCCAAGGAGCCCTGGGAGGCAATCTCAAGGATCGCTCCGCGGGCACGGTGATTCGATACAACTACATCGACGGCGGAGCGCGAACCGTCGACCTCGTTGACGCTCAGGAGCACGTGACCCACGCCTTGGCCGATCCGCGATACCGCACCACGTTCCTTTACGGCAATATCTTAATCGCCAGGCCTGGGGCAGCGGCCAACATTATCCATTTCGGTGGCGACACGCAGGGGTTCGAGCAGAACTTCCGCAAGGGCACCCTCTACGCCTACCAGAACACGATCCTCATCGAACGGAACCTCGACGAGAACTACACGGTGCAGGTCGTGGACGCCTCGACAATGGATGAGACCGTCGACTTCCGCAACAACATCGTGCACCGCACGGGCTCCTCGGGCCTCTACCTCATGCGCTACTCGGGCGTTGCTCAATTGGGCGTCAATTGGATAACCGCAGGGTGGCAACCAGGGAGGTCAAGTTTTTCGGGCACGGTGAATGGCGCTGAGAACGCCCTGTCGGGACCTTCGCCGGGGCTTGACGCCACCACGCTCCGCCCCCGCGCCGGTTCTCCAATCATCGACAATGCCGGTCCATTGGCGGCGGCTGCAGGCGACCATCCAGTGGGTGCTGAGTACATCATGCACGCGACGGGGCGTACGCGGCTCCTCACCGGAAATGGTCTTGACCTTGGCGCCCTGGAGCTCGAATGACGAACCTCGGCTCGATGCTCGTATCGTTGGGACTTCTGGGGCTCGCCTGCACGAGGTCAGACCTGCTCTTGGACGGGCCATCCCCCCTGGGACCCGACGCTCATCCCGAAGCGCACGACGCCAGGACCGGCCTGGAAGACGGGGCCGCAGCAATTGACGCCCACGTCGCTCTCGATGCGCCCAGTGAAGATGCAGCCATGCCGGATGCGGTGGTTTCTTCGGAGCCGATGATGCAACCCATTGGCATGATCGTGAGTAGACCATCGAGCATGAAAACCGTGATTCGGATCACGGTAGAAAATCACGCTTGCCTTTGGTCTTTTAAGTCCCAAAAAACCGATCCAGCGTGCACCATGCGCTTGTACCGCGGTAGGCGATCGTGCAAGTTCCCCGGTGGTAGGCGGTCGTGAGCGGTTTTGGATATGACGTGGCGTGTGCGGCCCTTGCATGCGAGTCCGCCGAGGAGTTTGCGCGGTTCGCTCTGCGCCGAATCGGTGAAGCCGTTGCGTACGACAGCGCGGTGTACGTTTTCTTTCCTCCCCATGTCGTCGTGACCGTCAACACCGACCCCGTGTACATGCAGCGCTTCGTGTCGCGCTCGCGAAGCTACGGTGACGAGCTCGACAAGGGGCGGCGCACGGCCATGCGCAACGGAGGCGTTTATATTGATACTGAGGTCTTCTCTCCGACCGAGCGCAAGTCCCTCGCGTTTTACCGAGACATCATTCAGCCCCAAGGGATTGGAAGCCAGTTGGCCCTGTACTTGATGCTTAGGCGTCGCATGTTCGGGGTCGTACATCTTTGCCGTCGCATGGGGCGTCCAGGATTCCGCGAGATGGACTTGAGCGTGCTTCGCCCAATGCTCCCCATCCTCGTCACGTCCCACGCGGCAGTGATGGCTGCTGAAGGACTCCGCGCGTGCGGCCAGCAGCAGGGGCCCATGGAATGCACGCTGGCGAGCTTGAGTGGTAGGGAGCGCGAAGTGGCCCATTACGTGGCACACGGGCTTAGCAACAAGGAGATCGCGAGCTTCTTGGGGACCTCGCCGAACACCGTGCGAAACCAGCTCGTACGTATCTTTGAGAAGTTAGGCGTCTCGAGTCGAGCTGAGCTCGCTTCTCAGTTGGCCCGTGGCGGGCTCGCGGACTTCCCCATGCCCGTCCCGGATCTCAGCGCGGCTGGGTAGTCGCGCCTTAGGCGGGACACCCTTCCTCATGAAGGAACGCCTCGATAGCGGGCACCACGATCTCTGGCCTCTCGAGGAGCGCGAAGTGGCCAGCGCGCACGAGGTGCAGGTGGCGAGCCCGTTTCATCCTTCGGGCCATGTGGGCCGACTGGAAGGAGGGCGTGAGTGCATCGAGGAGCCCGCTGACGACGAGCGAAGGCGCATCGATCTCGGGCAGGAGGTGGTATACGGAGTGGGCATCGAGCTCCTGAAACAAGCGGAGGTACGTGACGAAGCTCGGTCCGGTGACGTCGGACATGTATTGCCGCAACATGGGGATCAGCTCGGGCGAACGAGTCCCTGCAGTGAGAATGAACAAGGCTGCGGTGGGCCACTCCAGGGTACGGCTCACCCTCGCCAGGTACTCGGCCAGGTGGGGGTGCTCGCGCAACCATTCAACGATGGCGTGCAGGCGTCGCGGTAGCCAGGGGATGGACAGCACCGGCTGGAAGCCGGTGGAGAACACGTGCCCATAGGTCCCGTTCAAGAGGACGAGGCCGGTCACCCGTGAAGGTAGGGTGGCGGCGAAGTCCAGGCATACTTGCACTCCCATCGACCAACCCACCAAGGCCGCCCGGCCAATCCCCTCGGCGTCGAGGACGGCTCGCGCATCATCGACGTGGTCCGCGAGGGATAGGCGACGGTTCGATGTCGGGCAATCCGAGTGAAAAAGGCCTCGGTAGTCCCATGTGACGAAGCGGTACTTCGCCCACAGCGCATCGAGAAGCGGGCGCCATGCGTAAAGACGCCCACCCAGCCCATTGGCGAGTAGCACAACGTTCCGACCTTGGCCGACCACTTCGTAGTGGATGCCCGTCCCGTCAGGAGCCCTGGCGCGCCCGACGCGCACGGTAGGGGCCCAGACCGCTGTCGACAGGGGCGGAGTGTCAGGTGACTCGGCGAACCGCCTCATGTGTCGACGGTACAGTACGGACACCACCCGAGGCCAGCGGGTTGTGATGGCGGCACGCGGGCGCCCTGGAATGGATTCGCCTCACGTACCCTGTCCGACATGCCGCCATGCGGCTTCCCGACGCTTCTCTCGCGCGTTACCAGCCACGCCAAGAATCAACTTGTCCCTCTCCCATCGATCGAGCTCCTGATCGGGGCTTGACCTCCAAATCTCCTCTATTGAAGGGATAAGGCGGGTAATTCCGGCAATGAGTCCTGCCAGGCCAATGTGGACCCAAGCACTCCGGGGGCTTTCCTCGGCGAGGGCACGAGCAAGCCATAGGGTTGCGATCAACTCCTCCTTGATCGGAGCAGGCCAGCCTCGGCGTGAAGAAACGCCCAGCAAGTACCCCGCGAGGCCTGTCATGACGTAGAGGTCCTCGACCGTGCGAAATGGCTTGAGGAAATCGTCGTACCCATCTCCGGCAAGGACTTGCCCCAACGGAATACGCACGTCTTGAAGCCGAACGACCGCGTGGGGGATCTCTGGTGCAAAAGGGGGCGTCGCCATGGGGAGGATTTCCACGCCGGGTGCTCGCGCATCGACGAGCGCAGCATTTAGTCGGTTGCGCCCCTGGTCATCCGTCCCTGTCGTGCCGATAATGACGAGCACTTCGGCTAGCGCTGCGCAGGTTGCCCAGCGTTTTTCGCCACGGATGATCACGTCGCCACCCAGTGGCGTGAACTGCGTCCTAATTGCCCTTGGGTGGGCCCCCTGGGCCTCGGTAGCGCAGAGAGAGGCAATAACGCCGTGGGGTAACGAAGGCACGAGTGCTCGAAGAGCTGCGTGGTAGCCGGCTGCGAAGGCGAACCCAAGCCGATCGGCTTGAAATCCCCCCATGGCCGCGAGCTCAAAGGGGGACGTGGAACCTGCAGCTTGCTCCTCTCGTGCGCCCCACCAATCCAATAGAGACACGGGGCGATTGCCGGGAGAGGAATGGAGGGAGAAGAGATTCTTGAGCAGCGAGTCCATGCAACCGAGCTTGCCATGTCCCACTGTACCTGCGGTGCTACTTGGCCTAGGCCGGCCATTCCTACCGAGGCACAGCTCACCTCGCGCACGTCCTAAACCCTGCAAAGATGTCGTTCCGATAAGGCTGGAAGAAGTTGCGATAGGTATTGTTCACCAAGCGTGCGCGGGTCGCCCAGGCTCCGCCGCGGAGCACCTTCCGATAGCCAAACCAAGGCGCCGAGTACTCTCGATATGGGTAGTCGACCACGTACCCTGGGAAAGGGAAGAACGACGACGCGGTCCACTCCCAAGCATTGCCCAGCATCTGGCGGCACCCGAAGGCGCTGTCCCCGTCCGGATAGGCGCCCACGTCCACCGCGCCGTGGTGCCACGCGTCGAGATTCGCCCGGGTCGGCGACGGCGGCTCGTTGCCCCATGGAACCTTCCGCTTGGAGACGCTGAGTCCTTTTCCATCTGCCTTTGGCTCGCCGCTCGCCGCGAGCTCCCACTCGGTCTCGGTGGGTAATCTCCTCCCCGCCCAGTGGCAATAGGCCTCAGCCTCGTACCAGCTCACGTGCAAGACTGGCGCGTGCGGCTCGAGGGGCACCATCTGGTCGAAATGCCGCCTCAGCCATCCCTTGCCATTGCGGCACCAATAGATCGGGTGCTGTTGCCCTTTTTTTAGCCGCCAGGTCCAACCCTGGTGGCTCCAATGTTCGGGCCGTGCATAACCACCGTCTTCCACGAACTGTGCGAACTCGCTGCTTGTGACTGGGGCGCGTGCAATGCGAAAAGGGGCCACTTCCACGGCGTGGGTGTGGGCCCACTTCTCGTTGTCAAAGACAAAGGCTGCATCGCGTGAGGCACCAAGTTGAAACGTGCCGCCTGGGATTTCCACGTCACCAGGGAGCGGCCCATCGCCGACGCCATCAGAATGCGCGGTCCCACCCGCGATTTGAGGCTCCTTTTGCCCCAGCGTCTGCCGCATGTACGCAATCGCTTCGCCATGCATGTCTTCGTGCAGCACCGAGAGCATGTAGAGGTAGGTTTCCTGGGCGCTGGGCTTGCTCGTCAGCGTCGACAGCACGAGGTCCTCTACCTGACTCAAGTACTCCAGCGTCTGCTGTCGGCTGGGCAGGGGCAGCCCCCA
This sequence comes from Deltaproteobacteria bacterium, assembly GCA_016210055.1. Classification (GTDB taxonomy): domain Bacteria; phylum Myxococcota_A; class Polyangia; order Haliangiales; family SHYZ01; genus JACQUZ01. The sequence continues at coordinate 21,401 of JACQUZ010000103.1, forward strand.
CCGATCGTCATGATCGACCTTGAAGGAGTCGTAGAGACGGTCCACGTGGGCGAGCCCGGGCTCCTTCCTGCCTAGACCGCGGAGGAGAAACACCTGGTAGAAATACGCGATGTGGCCCAGCTCCCAGCGAAACGGGTTGAGGATCTCGAGCATGGGCACCGTCAGCTGCTCTTCGCTCAGATCGGAAACGAGCTCCAAAGTGCGTCGGCGAGCATCGCTTACCCACTCGGCAAGCTCCGATGCTGGCAGCCGGAAGCACTTGTCAGCAAGCTCCGCCGGGCTATCGCCGACGTGCAGCCGAAGCTCGGAAAGCCCTGGTTCCATGATTGCCCCCTTTGCAGTCCGCGAGGAACGGACTGCCACGTAGACATAGAGCTAGAGGGCGGCTAGGGAAGACCTGGGGAAAGAAACCGAACGGGAGCCAGGCGTGAGTGCCTAAGAGGCTACGGCCGATTCTTCTTCGCAAACTCCTCCATGAACCCGCACAGCTTCTTCACGTCATCCACGGTTACCGCGTTGTAGGTTGACGCGCGCATGCCACCGACGCTGCGGTGTCCCTTGAGCCCGACCAGTCCCGCCGAAGTGGCGTCCTTGACGAACTTCTCCTCCAACGCCTCCGACGGTAGCCGCCACACGACGTTCATGAGGCTGCGGCTCTCATTCTCCACAGGGGACGTGTAGTAGTCCGGATGGGCATCTATCGTTCCGTAGAGCAGGCGACCTTTCTCCTTGTTCCACGCTTCGATCTGCGGGAGGCCACCGACCTCCTTGATCCACGCCATGACGTTGCGAACCATGTACACGGCGAAGCTCGGCGGCGTGTTGAAGAGCGAGTTGTGCTCGGCGAACGTGCTGTAGCGCAGGATGGTCGGGATGTCCTTGCGGCCCGAAGCTACGAGGTCCTTGCGTGCGATGACCACCACCACTCCAGATGGTCCGATGTTCTTTTGGGCGCCCGCATAGATGAGTCCGTAGCGGGACACGTCAATCCGGCGGGACAAGATATCCGACGACGCATCGGCGACCAGCGGGACAGCACCCGTGTCTGGCTCGACCTGCCATTGGGTGCCCTCGATCGTGTTGTTGGTCGTCGTGTGCACGTACGCGGCGGCTGGATCGACTTGGATCTCGCCCGGCTTGGGAACCCTGGGGAACGTCTTGCCAACCTTCGTAGAACCAGCAATGCGTACCTTGCCAATGAGCTGCGTCTCTTCAATGGCTCGCTCGCTCCAGTGGCCGGTGTTGATGTAGTCGGCGCTTTTCCCTGCACCGAGGAAATTCATGGGCACCATCGCAAACTGCAGGGAGGCCCCACCTTGAAGGAAGAGCACGTGGTGGGTCTCTGGAATCGCGAGGATTTCACGAAGGAGCGCGATCGCTTCATTGTGCACCCCTTCGTACGCCTTGCCTCGATGGCTGTGCTCCATGATCGACATGCCGCTCTTTCCGAATTCCAAGAGCTCGTCGCGGGCACGTTCAAGAACGGGGACAGGAAGGGCGGCGGGACCAGCGTTGAAATTGGCTACTCGCGTCATGGCGGTATGGAACCACTTCCTTGGCCCGGGGGGAAGGGGGGCATCATGATTTGACGTGCGCATGCGGTTCGACAGATGTTGGGAACTTGCCACTCGGTGGCCATCCGCGTTGGCTGGATACCGATGAAATCACCCGGAAAGCCTGCGGTCTTGTCGTGGCCCGTGCGTGGCCCCGCACTTGCAGCGGGGCGGGGCAGGGCGGCCAGTCGGTCGCCAGAACAACCACGAGGTGATTCATGCGCTCCCGATTCTCGCTTCCCGGCTTTCTCGCGTTGTCCTTGATGCTCCCTGGACTAGCCCGTGGCCAGGCCGCTCCTGCGTACTCCCAACCCACCATGCCGAGCGGTGCGCTCGCGGATCCAAACATCGACCGAAGCTTCGTCATGCCAACCGCGGAGACCCAGCCCAAGGGGGCCCTGGTCTTCAACGACTACGAGCTGCTCCTCATGGGGCTCACCTACGGTGTCACGGACAACTTCCAAATTACGGGTACAACCCTGGTCCCGATCGCCCGCGACATGCCACTCGTGATTCAGGGGAGTCTCAAGTTCAAGCTGCTCGATACTTCCCAGGTCAAGCTGGCCGCCATGGCAGGCGCGTGGATTCTGGACGACAACGACAGTGGCGAGAATGACGACGAGGCGGCGATCATCCTTAACCTGGGCGGAGTGGCCAGCTTCTGCCTCGACGCTGGCTGTGACTCCATGCTCTCAGCAGGTGTCACCGCCGCGAAGGGGAGGAACGTCAAGGAGTTCGTCGATAGCGACGATGGGACCCAAAACGACGACATTGGCTTTGTATACGGGGCCACGCTCCTCACCAAGATCGGAAGGCATGCCAAGCTCGTTCTCGAGGCGGACTCGGCGTTTTCCTTCGCAGGCAGGACGTGGGAATCGGCGGACGGTTTCCTTTTGAACTACGGCGTCCGATTCTTTACCCAAAACATCGCTGGCGACATCGGGTTCTTAAAACCCATAGGAGAGGACGTCGACTCAGACTTGCTTCTCGGGTGGCCCTTCATCAACTTCACCTACCGCTCCATGTGATCTCACTCATGCCGCATCGCCTCGACGGGATCCAGTCTCGAGGCGCGGACGGCGGGATACAGCCCGAAGACGAGCCCGACGGTCCCAGCACTCGCCATCGACAGGACAACCGCCCATCCCGGGACTACGGTGGGTATCCCGACGAGCACCTTGACCAAGGCCGCAATTGCTGCCCCCAAGAGCACGCCGAGCGCGCCGCCCAAGCTGGTGAGGGTGAAGGCTTCGATGAGAAACTGCCCCAGGATGCGCCTTCGACGCGCCCCCAGCGCCCGGCGAAGGCCGATTTCGGAGGTGCGCTCGGTGACCGACACGAGCATGATGTTCATGACCCCGATGCCGCCAATGAGCAGGGCAATCGCGCACGTGCCGATGGACGCCGCCGCAATGGTGCTGGAGAGCTCGCTGAACGTGTCCTGCATCGACTGGTTGGAGAACATGTCAAAGTCGTTCTCCTTGTCCGGCGGGACACCCCGCGCCTTGCGGAGGATGGTCACCACTTGGTCCTGGGCCCGGCCCATGTGCTGCGGGTCCCGTGCTTGAACGGTGATGTTCAGGGACTGCCTTGAACCAAAAAGCGGTAAGAAAGTCGCGATGGGGATCACCGCCAAGCTATCCCAGGACTCGCCTCCCAGGCCCGAGCCTCGTCGCTCGAGGGTCCCTATGACGCGGAGGGGTCTTGCCTGCACCTGCACGATCTTCCCGAGGGGACTCTCGTCGGGAAACAGGAGGTCTACGACATCCGACCCTAGCACCACCACGTCGGCTCCGTGCACGCCTTCGGCCTCGCTGAAGCCGCGGCCGCTGGCGAAGCCGTACCCGTTGTTGTCAAAGAAGCCGGAAGTCCCTCCTGCGAGCGCAACCCGACCGCTCGTCACGCGGTCTCCTGCGCGGATTGGTTTTCCGAAGGTCCACGCCTCTCCGGCCACGCGCTCGCACTCGGTGCATCGCGCCTCGATGAGCGCGACATCCGCAAGAGTGAGGTTCTTCCGCTTCTCGTACTTCCCGCGCTCGCGCGGACCAAAGCTGATCGCCGGGTATTTCTGCACCTGAAACACGCCAGTCCCCAAGCCGGCGAGATCCTCTTCGATTTTTCGCCTGAGCCCCTCGACGGTCGCGGTCATGGCGACCACCGAAACGATCCCAATGACGATGCCTAGGAGCGTGAGCGCGGATCGCAGCTTATGGGCCCGGAGGGACCGGAACGCAGACCGAAGGGTGTCGACGAGGGGGAGCATCATCACTCGTACCGAAGGGATTCAATGGGGTCCAGCTTGGCCGCGCGGTAGGCTGGCCAGGTGCCAAACGCCAGGCCGATAATCGCGGAGAAAAGAAGGCCAACCGCCACGATCTCGGGTGTCACCGACGCCGACATGGGCGACACTAGGGCGAGCACGCGTGCCCCCCCGAGCCCGGCAGCGGTGCCTGCGGCGCCTCCGACGAGCGTCACCATGCTCGCCTCGAGGAGGAATTGCATGAGAATCGTGCGCTGCTTGGCCCCCAGCGCTCGGCGGACCCCTATTTCTCGGGTTCTCTCGGTGACCGCCACGAGCATGATGTTCATCACGCCGATCCCGCCAACCAGAAGCGTGATTAGCCCGACTGCGATAGCGACACCGAAGAGGGCCCCGGTCTCCTCCTGAAACATCTTCACGAGCGCGTCCTGGCGGTTTACCGAGAAGTTGTCCTCCTCGTGCGCTTGAAGACCGCGCGAGCGCCTGAGCACCTCTATGACCTGGTCCTCGGCCGAATGTAGCTTATCCCCGGGGGCAGTGACCGCGACGAGAAGGCTCCGCCTTTCGCCGAACATGCGGCCGAAGTTTCCCAATGGGATGATCACCTGGTTGTCCAGAGGCTGTCCGAAACGTTTCCCTTGGGCCTTGAGAACGCCGATTACCGTAAACCTCTGCTTTCCAATGCGTACTCGCGCGCCCAGGGCGTTTCCGCCGCGGAACAGGTGCGACTTGACATCGGCCCCGAGGACGACGACCGGACTCTCGAGCTCCACGTCGATCGACGTGAGGAAGCGGCCCTGTTCGATCTTGGAATCGACGGTGTCGATGAACTCGTTCGTGGTACCCCGAACCTGGACCATCGGTGCGCTTCGATCGAGGTGAGACACCTCTGCCGTGGTGGTGACCACCGGCGCAACGGCGCTCAAGAGCTCCGCGTCTCGCTGGAGCGCCGCCACGTCTCGGAGCGTGATCGGCGGGCGATTCCGGTACTTCCACCAGTCACTGCCGTGCACCCACGGCCGGCTCGAGATGTAGAGCGTGTTGGCGCCAAGCTGTCCGAGCTGCGACCCGACCGAATCGGAAAGCCCTTGGACCATGGCCATGATGGCCATGAGCGTGGCAATGCCGATGCCGATGCCCAGGGTGCTCAGGAACGCGCGCATCCGATTGGCGAGCATGCCGCTGAGCGCCGTGCCCATGATCGCTCGGCCAGAGATGAGCGCCCGCCTGGAATACGCGATCATCCCCATGCCTAGCTCGCGATCCGCGTGGCCGCTGTCGCTACCCGGTCGCCAGGGCCGTCGTCTACCACGGCCCCGTCGGAGAGCCGGATGGCGCGTGGACACTGTGCGGCGATGGCGGGCTCATGAGTGACGAGGAGGATCGTGTTGCCAGCGCGGTTAAGCTCCGCGAACAGGGCAAGGATCTCTCGCCCGGTGGACGAGTCGAGGTTCCCCGTGGGCTCGTCAGCCAAGAGGATGGACGGCTCCGAGACCAGTGCCCTGGCGATGGCGACCCGCTGGCGCTGGCCTCCCGACAATTCGTTCGGCTTGTGGGAGAGGCGCCGTCCGAGACCGACCCTTTCTAGGGCCAAGACGGCGCGCTTGCGTCGTTCCTTGGCGGCCACGCCCCGATAGACGAGAGGCAGCTCCACGTTCTCGACGGCGGTCGTGCGCGGGAGGAGCTGGAACGTTTGGAAGACGAATCCGATCTCGCGGTTCCTAAGGTCCGACAGAGCGTCGTCGGACAGGCCGCGCACGTCGCGGCCACGAAGGCTATAGGTCCCCTCGGTGGGCGTATCCAGGCAGCCCAGAATATTAAGAAGCGTGCTCTTGCCCGAGCCGGACGCTCCGATAATCGCGACGTACTCCCCCTTGCACACCGCGAACCTAACGCCGCGAAGCGCATGGATTGTCTCGCTCCCCATCTGATACCGACGGCACACGCCGTCAAGCTCCAGGAGCGGCACGAGAGCCGGTGAATCAGAATTCGACGTGGGTGCCATCCTTGAGCTCGCGGGCGAGTGTTCGATATGGCCCCTCGACGACCTGTTCCCCCTCGGAAAGACCGGACGTAACCTCGATCATGCTTTCAGATGAGAGCCCCACGGTGACCTTGCGCTTGTGGGCCGTTTTGTCCGTCACGACAAAGACCACCTTGTCCATGCGTGCGCCGCGACGGGGAGGCCCTCCATCTTTCTTCTCCTGCCCTTCCGGACGAACAGTGACGGCCTGAATCGGAACGGCCACCACGTCGGCGTGGGTTTCGGTCTCGATGGTGACTTGCGCGCTCATTCCTGAAAGGGCGGACGGCGGTGGCTTGTCGATGGCAATCCACACCGGGAAGCTCGTCACTTCGCTCTCGGTGCCCGCATTGCGGATGATCGCGTCGCGACCGTTATCGATGACCTTCCCTGGAATCACCAGTTCCGGGAGAGCGTCGATCTCAATCTTCGCAGCCTGTCCTGGGCGCACGAACACCACGTCGTGCTCGCCAACCTCGATACGGACGTCCATCTGGGACAGGGACCCGAGCACGAGCACTACGTCCTCGGAGAAATCAGAGCCACGGATGCGCTCGCCGACCCGGTGATTGACCGCCAGGACTGTTCCGTCCACCGGGGATCGGAGTGTTCCCCAGTCGACGCTGTTCTGGGCGTCGCCCAAGGAAGCCCGGACCACCTGCACGCGGCTTTTCGCCGAATCGATCTGCGCCTCGGCTGCCTTGACCTGCGAGCGGGCCTGCTCCACTTCGCCCAGCTGGACAATCTTCTGCTCAAACAGCTTTTCGCTGCGCTCGAGCTCGCCCTTCAAGCGATCGAGCCCGGCCTGCTCTCGGTTTACTTCGGCGAGCGCCGCTTCGAGCTGCGCCCGCTGACGCGCGACTTCGGCGAGGTACCTCGAAGTGTCAATTTGCCCCAGAAATTGCCCCTTTTTCACCTCGGAGCCCATCCCGACTTGGAGGTCCGTAAGGATACCCGTGATGTTCGACGACACGTTCACCTTGCGCATGGGTTCGAGTTTCCCAGCGCCGGTGACATGGCGGGTAATGGTCGTCTTGCTAGCCTTGGTGACTTGCACGGAAACCGGGCGCTCCGGGCGAGGTTTGAGGCTTCCCATCGTTGCTACGACGATGAGCCCGGTGATGAGGAGCGTGATGATCCAGCGAAACCACGTCATTTCGGGCCCCCTGTGGGGGGCGTACCCCCGAGGAGAAAACGGGTCACCATCAGGTACAGGACGAAACCGAAGAACACCGTTAGGGCAGACTTGCCTCGTCCGATCCGCGTGGCGGACGAAAACCCAAGGATGAGGAGCAAGACCGACCAGAGCGTGAAGAGGTCAACTCCCTGGAGCAGTCGAGGCAGGAAGAGCCCGCGGGTCGGGGCCAATTGCGGCAGCACGACCAGCCGATCAATGGCGTCGGGCAAGATCCTTGGCGTCTTGAGTGCGACTGCAGTGGCGATGATCGACTTCACGCCGCTTGGCAGAGCGGCGTGCGCGGCGGCCGCCAGCGCCCGAGGGAACGTGGGGCGCCCACCCACAAAGCGTCCCACCGCGAGGATGCCGACCCCAAGAAAAAAGAGCGAAACCGGAGTTCCGAGTCCCGCGGCAAGGCCTAGGGTGACTTGCTTCACGGTCCGTGATTTGGCCGCCTCTTCACCAAGCTCGCGCTCGCTCATTCTCTCACCTGCAGCCGACATCCCTGGCCGTCTCGATCGGTCTGCCGACATGTCGAGCCTGTCCCCGATGACTAGTGCGGCGGTGAGCGCGAGGGCGGTGACCACGAGGATGGCGGCGCCATAGCGCCCTGCCTCGACTTCAGCTGGGATCGTGCGGTCTGGGACAAAAATGGCGCCGAGAAGCCGTCGGGGAGGATCAAGCATCCGCTTGAACCGGAACCCGATCGTGGGTGGAAGGTCTGACTCCTCTATTGCCTTGGCGACAACCATGGTGAAAGGGCAAGCCCTCCGACATGCATATCGCATTTTTGCGGTCAGGTGGCAAAGACTGCCGATTCAAGGTACAGGTGACGCGTGGGGAAGTTGTTTCTTCTGTTTACGCTACTCCCGTTCCTGGAGCTGTACTTTCTCCTCGTGATCGGGCGCCAAGTCGGCTTTTGGCCGACCCTTGGGCTCGTGATGGCCACGGGCATCATGGGCGCCGTGCTGGCCCGCGCAGAAGGACTCCGGGTGCTTCGCCAGTGGCAGGAGGCCCTGTCCGAGGGGCGGGTGCCTGAAGAGGGAGTGCTTTCCAGCGTGTTGATCCTCGTCGGTGGCGTGCTCCTTGTCACGCCCGGCGTTCTTACTGACGTCGTGGGGTTCGTTCTTCTCTTCCCTCCCACAAGGCGGTGGGCCTGCCAGCTGGCCCGCAAGATCCTGGAAAGAAACATCCGCAAGGGGCGAATCCACGTCGTTGGCCTCTCTGGGGACCCCTTTTCCCCGTCACAGGGGGGACGCCGGGGAGTAGGGGTATCGTCCGGGCGAATCATTGACGTGGAGCTCGTTGATTCCGAAGGCGGCGTCCGCCCCGCTGACGCCGCCCCGCCGACCGGGCGCTCCCAAGCGAGGCGACCATAAGTCGGGTGATTTCCACGAGTGGAAGCCTCCTGGTCCAGGAGTTTCTCTGGTATGATCAGCGTGCCTCAGCCAGGTCGGTGGGTCTTGAGGGTGGGGGGGAACCCGGCGAGGCGGAGCGCGGTGATGAACGACAACACCCCTGAACAATCAGGCATGCCCCTCGAGGATTTCTATGAAGACGGCAAGAAGCTGAGCGTCGTGAAGTTCCAGGAGCGGCATGGCGAGGCCTTCCTGCTCCACAGGAGCGACGGTGGTTCATTGAGACCGCCTCAAGGGCCGCAGCGGACTGTCGCAGCGGATGGTTCCCAGCTCCCCGGCAATCCGGGCGGCGGCATGAAAACATCGTACGTTGTCTTTCCCGTCAAGCAGACCGGGCGCTCCATGTTCGCCCAGCTCATTTCGGTGGGGCGGACGAAGAACAACGACGTGATCATCTCGGACGTATCGATCTCAAAGTTTCATGCGTTCTTCAAGAAAGGCGAGAACGGCAAGTTCTTCGTGCAGGATGCGGGCTCGCGGAACGGCACGTTCGTGAACGGGAAGAAAGTGCCCGAGAGTGGAAAGGGCGATCCCGTCCTCATACAGCCGGGGGCCAAGATCAGGTTCGGTGCAGTGGAGCTCACCTTTCAGGAGGCAGCCGAGCTCCATGACCTCGTGTCCTGGATCGCGCGAGGTGGTCGCTAGCTTACTTGCACCTTATCCACCGAAATCGCTTGCCAATCTCCACCTGGTCGACCTTGCGGTAGGTCCCTCCGCCAGCGTGCTCTTCCACGTAGCGGAACGAGACATGCCGGCACCACTTCTCGTCGGGGAGCTGGAAAAGGATATTCCCAGCGCGAAACCTATGCGTGGGCAGGTCTGCGGCGTTTTTAACGATCTCCCACCCAGCGTGCCTGAGAACGACCTTCATCGTCCTTGCGTTCGGACGGTCGGCGGTTATCTGCTTGCGCGCGAGCCCTTCAATTCGGGCATCTCGTCCCTTGGGCTCGGGAAATGTCCAGGTGGGGGTCGTTCCTTCCAACAGGTTCGCGGCTTCCACCGTAAGCCTCTCGATGTAGTCCATTAGCCCGGCAGGCATCTCCAGGCCGACGGCTTCGTAGTAAGGAAGGAGCTCCGCGCGGAGCTTTTCGGAGAGCCTTTTCGGGTCCCGCAAGCATGAAGCGACTTCTTCGTCGATGAACCCCGCGCTCCGATCGATCGACTGGCGCGGGCTTGACACGATTGAGGGGATGAGGACGAGTGCCCGATTGTTGATCGCCACTCGCGTGAAATCCTCTCGCCGCAAGGCGACCGCGCACCACGTTTCCGGGTACAAGGTCAGGTCGCCCTCGAGGAGCGGCGATTTCTTGTATGCGGCATATTTCCTCTCGCACAGGTCCGCCACTACCCCCATGTCGTCGAAGACTTTTCGCACCTCGGCCGGGTCGAGTTTCGCGGCAACATTCTCATGCTTGTCCCGGTACAGCGCGGCGAGGACAAGAAAAGAGCTCCGAGCGAACTCAACATCGCCGTAGAACGACTTGCGGAGCGTGAGTGCGTTCCTAATTTCGGTCATTCGCTTCCGCAGCGGTCCCCGATACCTCTCGAGCTCTTCCGCGCGCATGTAATGAGGCCCGAGGCAGCCCTCGATATTGACGCCGGCGAGCAGCGCCTTGGCCTTATCCAGGGCAGGTTCGAGCTCGGCAAGCTGCTTCTCGGCCGCGTCGACGAACTCCTCGGGCGAGAAATCCCACTCTTCGACTTTTCTCAAATCCCCGAATTTCCCGAGCGTACGATCGATCTCGCCGCAAGCAGCGACGACCGGATCGACGGCGGGTGGTGCTTTGGGCGAGACGGCGGCTTTCTTCGTAGGAGGAGTGCCGAGCGCAGGCGTGGAGAATCCCAGGACTGCGACGGCAGCGAAGGCGAAAAGACGCAGCACGCTCGACAGGACACGTTGCATGGTGACTCTTAGGAGAGCGATGGGCTCTCCGCAGGCATTCAAATTGTAGATATCTTTCGGTCTCTTTCGCAATCCCTGGCTTGGGCGACGCCTGCCATGGGGTCCGGATGACGGGCTGCGGCAAAGCGCCGCACTGGTGCGGCAACAAATTACTTGCGTTTCGACCTTCGAATTGAAGATATATGGCGTCGCTTTGTTTTCCCCCTGCCGGCCCGCCGGTAGCTACAGCCCCAAGGTGCTAGAACCCAAATGGAGCGGTATCTTTTTCCTAGGTGGTCAAACAAGGTCGTTCCCATCGTCGTCTTTCTGGTGCTCGGTCCGTTGGGCACGGCCGCCATCGCTGCGGTCTGGTACTACGGCGGAAACAAGCACATCGAGGTGGGCTATCAGCCAGCCCAGCCAGTGCCGTACAGCCACAAGCTGCACGCCGGTGACCTCGGGATCGATTGTCGGTACTGTCACACGGGGGTAGAGACGACGCCGTACGCGACGGTCCCTCCGACGCAGACCTGCATGAATTGCCACGCGAAGGTGAAAAGCGACAGCCTCAAGCTTCTTCCCGTGAGAGAGAGCTACGCCTCGGACAATCCGATTCCTTGGGTCCGAGTTCACAACCTACCGGACTATGTCTATTTCGACCACAGCGTCCACGTGAAGGTAGGCGTTGGCTGCGCGAGCTGCCACGGGCGCGTAGACCAGATGATTGAGGTGCAGCAAGTTCAGTCCTTGTCCATGGGCTGGTGCTTGGAATGCCACCGCAACCCTGGTCCGCACCTGCGCGACCCATCGGAGGTCACGAAGATGGACTGGCAACCCTCGCCTGAGCAACTGGAGAAGCGTGGTCCTGCCACGAGCAAGAGTGGACGCAAGGTCGAACCGCCGCAGCATTGCTCAGGGTGTCACCGATGAAGCACAAGCCCAACGAAATTGCCGACGACCTCTCGGGCAAGGCATATTGGCGCAGCCTGCGCGAGCTGGAGAACCACCCCGAGCTCGCAGAGGCGCTCGCGAACGAGTTCCCAGAAGGCGCGACCTTGCCGCCCGACGGCGTGTCCCGGCGTACCTTCCTCTCGCTCATGGGCGCGTCTTTTGGACTCGCAGGCCTGGTGGGCTGTCGCCGTCCCGACGAGAAGATCCTCCCGTACGCCAGGGCGCCCGAGCAGATCATTCCGGGCAAGCCTCTCTTCTTCGCGACCGCCATGCCATTTCATGGAACGGCGCTCGGTCTCCTCGTAGAGAGCCATGAAGGACGACCGACGAAGATCGAGGGGAATCCACGTCACCCAGAATCCTTGGGAAGCTCCAACCTCTATGCCCAGGCGTCGGTGCTCGATCTGTACGATCCCGATCGAAGCGATTCGCCGCGGCGAAGTGACGTCAAGGAGACCTGGGGCGCGGCTGCTGCATTCCTCGAAGGGCTGGGCTCCAAGACCAGGGAACGGGGTGGGCAAGGGCTTGCCATCCTTACCGAGGCTCATCGATCGCCCACGCTTGCTGCTGCGCTGGCAGAGCTCAAGCAGCAGCTTCCCCAGGCTCGAGTGTTTCGCTATGAGCCGTTCAATCGCGACAACGCCCGTGAAGGCGCCAAGCTAGCGCTTGGGCGCCCGCTCGAGTCGATCCTCGACGTGGCGAAGGCCCGGATCATCCTTGCCCTCGACGCCGACATTCTTCATGCCGACGGAAGCCCAATCAAGCAGCTCCGCGGATATGCCGAGGGACGCAAGGTAGAAGGGAAAGACGCCAGTCGCATCAATCGCCTCTACGCCGTTGAGAGCAAGTTCTCCATCACCGGCACGGCCGCCGACCATCGCCTCCGAATGGCAAGTCGCGACGTGGTGGGCTTTGCAGGCGCGCTCGTGCGCGAGCTCTCTGCACACGGCGTGAACGTTGGCGCCGAGGTCTTGGCCGCCAGTGAGGCTCAGCCGCAACCCCTCGCGGAAAAGGCGAAGAAGTGGGTTTCTGCGGTAGCCAAGGACTTGGCAGGCCATCGAGGGCAGTCGCTGGTCGTCGTCGGCGCCAAGCAGCCACCGGTCGTCCATGCACTCGCATGCCTCATTAATCATGCTCTCGGCAACGTGGGGCAGACCATCGCCCACGTGCAAGCGTTTGACGAGGCGCCAGAAGGTGCTCGAGGAATCGTCGATCTCGTCAATGCCATTCGGGGTGGCGCGGTTGACACGCTCATCATCCTTGGCGGAAACCCGGTCTTCAACGCGCCCCACGACGTGAAGTTCGCCGAAGCCCTGGGAAGCGTACGTCAGACAATCCATCTTTCGACGCACTTTGACGACACGAGCCAGGCGTCGAAGTGGCATCTCAATCGCGCGCATTACCTCGAGTCCTGGAGTGATGTCCGTTCCGAGGACGGCACGGCATCGATCATTCAGCCCCTCATCGCCCCCCTCCTCGATGGCAGGACCGATGCAGAGGTGGTGCACATGCTGCTCGGCAAGCCACTCAAGGCCCATGACCTGGTGCGCAGCACCTGGCAGAAGGTCGTTGCCCTGGATTTCGAAAAGGCGTGGCGCCGTGCCCTGCATGATGGAGCTTGGGAGGGAAGCGCATATCGGCGTGAGGACGTCACTCCTACCGGAGGCCCGGTCGCCGAAGCCTGGCGCGCGCAGGCCGTGCCCGCGGGCGGCTATGAAATCGTCTTTCATCCCGACCACCACGCGTGGGACGGCCGCTTCGCCAACAACGGGTGGTTGCAAGAGCTGCCCGAGCCGATGACGAAATTGACCTGGGGAAACGTGGCGCTCCTCTCGCCTGCGACCGCCAAGAAGCTGGGAGTCGGCGACGGAGATGTTGTGTCCCTCGGCCTCCCGGGGGCGGCTTCCGTTGCACTCCCCGTTATCGTGGCGCCAGGCCACGCGGACGATTCGATCGCCGTTTCAATCGGTCAAGGCCGTAGCGCGGTCGGTCGCGTGGGAACCAACGTGGGGGTCAGCACTGCGCCCCTTCGTTCCAGCGCCGCTTTCTTCATCGCTGGCGGAGCCACCGTAAAGAAGACCGGCCAAAGCGTGGAGCTCGCGCGGACACAGGAGCATTTTGCCATGGAGGGGCGTCCTCTCGTCAGAGAGGCGGGCGTCGACGCCTTTCATTCGGATCCCGAGTTCGCCAAGAAGGCGGTCAAGCACCCTGAGCTTCTCAACTTGTGGCAAGAGTACAAGTACGACGGACACAAGTGGGGGATGACCATTGACCTCAACGCCTGCGTGGGCTGTGGCGCCTGCACGGTCGCATGTCAGGCGGAAAACAACATCCCTCTGGTCGGGCCTGAGGGCGTGAAGAAGTCCCGCGAGATGCACTGGATCCGACTCGATAGGTACTTCGAGGGATCTCTGGAGGACCCGCGCTCGGTCAGTCAACCGATGAGCTGCAGCCATTGCGAGAACGCGCCCTGCGAGCAGGTGTGCCCGGTGGGTGCCACCGCCCACAGCCCAGAGGGGCTGAACGACATGGCCTATAACCGCTGCGTGGGCACCCGCTATTGCGCCAACAATTGCCCATTCAAGGTGAGGCGGTTCAATTACTTCGATTACACCAAGAAAACCCCCGAGATCGGGCGCATGCAATTCAACCCGGACGTGACTGTTCGCATGCGCGGAGTCATGGAGAAGTGCACGTACTGCGTGCAGCGGATCAACCACGCCAAGATCGAGGCCAAGAACGAGGGGCACGAGAGAGTGGCCGACGGAAGGATCACGACCGCCTGCCAACAAGCTTGTCCTGCAAAGGCCATCGCCTTTGGGGACCTGAACGACAAGAACAGCGAGGTCACGCGCAAGGCATGGGATCCAAGATCCTACGTGCTTCTCGCAGAGCTCAACATTCGGCCACGCACCTCGTACCTAGCAAGAATTCGCAATCCCAACCCGGAGCTTGAGCGCGCATGAGCATCACTGTCGCCAACAACACGAACGACGACAATCCGTCAGTCCGCGCGCCGCTGGTCCTTGGGAACAACGACTTCCACTCGGTGACCAACAAGATCGCCGAGATTGCGGAGCGTAAGACCCCCAAGCAGTGGCTGGTCCTTTTTGGCCTCGCCTTCAGCATTCTGTTGGTCCTCCTCGGATCCCTCGGTAAGCTGGTGTGGACGGGCGTCGGGGTGTGGGGACTCAACCATCCCGTCGGATGGGCATGGGACATTACCGGTTTCGTCTTCTGGATCGGTATTGGTCACGCGGGAACACTCATCAGCGCCATCTTGTTTTTGTTTCGGCAGAAGTGGCGCACGAGCATCAACCGAGCTGCCGAGGCGATGACGATCTTCGCCGTCATGGCTGCTGGCTTGTATCCCCTGTTTCACGTGGGCCGTGTTTGGCTGATGTACTGGGCGTTCCCGCTTCCGAACCAAATGGACATGTGGCCGAACTTCAAGAGCCCGCTCGTTTGGGACGTGTTTGCGGTGTCCACCTACGCGACGGTGTCGGTGCTCTTTTGGTTCGTGGGTCTTGTCCCCGACCTGGCGACACTGAGGGATCGAGCGAAGACCAAGACCAGGCAGATCGTTTTTGGGATCCTGTCCCTGGGTTGGCGCGGCTCCCACCGCCATTGGCTCAACTACGAGAAGGCGTACCTCATCCTCGCCGGTCTTTCGACGCCGCTGGTGCTGTCGGTTCACACGATCGTGTCGTTCGACTTTGCGGTTTCGGTCGTCCCCGGTTGGCACACCACGATTTTCCCGCCTTACTTCGTCGCAGGGGCCATCTTCAGCGGGTTCGCCATGGTCATGACGCTCATGGTAATCGCGCGGAAGGCGTTTGGCCTCCAGGAGCTCGTCACGGTTCGTCACCTCGAGAACATGTGCAAGATCATGCTCGCGACGGGAACCATGGTCGGCTACGCCTACGGCATTGAGTTCTTCATCGCCTGGTACAGCGGCAACGACTACGAGCGATTTGCCTTCATTAACCGTGCGTTTGGTCCCTATTCGTGGGCCTATTGGACCATGGTGAGCTGCAACGTCATATTCCCGCAGCTCTTCTGGTTCAAGAAGATCCGCACCAGCATTCCGGTGATGTTCGTCATGAGCATCATCGTCAACATCGGCATGTGGTTTGAGCGTTTCGTCATCATCGTGACGGGCTTGCACCGGGATTTCATCCCCTCGAGCTGGAGCTATTTCAGGCCAACGGTTTGGGATATCTCGTTGTTTGTCGGCACGTTTGGTCTCTTCTTCACCATGTTCCTATTGTTTGTCCGGTTCCTCCCAATGATGGCCATTAGCGAGGTCAAGGGCGTTCTGCCGGCGGCCGACCCGCACGGCGCGCATGACCATCACGCGGAGGCGGCACCGGGGACGCTTCGGGAGGCGGCCCATGGCTGAGCATTACACCCCCTTTGCGGTGGTCGGCTACTTTGACACGCCGGCCCAGCTTTACCACGCGTGCGAGGGGCTTCGCGACGCGGGCTACAAGAACTTCGACGCGCACACGCCGTTCGCAGTGCACGGGCTCGAGAAAGCCATGGGGCTGAGGCCCTCCAAGCTTCCTTGGGTTGTGCTGACTTGTGGAACGCTCGGCCTTCTCGGCGGGATCCTCCTGGCCTGGTACACGCAGGCCTATGACTACCCGCAGAACATCAGCGGCAAGCAGCCGTTTTCCTACCAGGCGTACGTGCCAATCTTTTTCGAGCTAACCGTCCTATTGGCGGCGTTTGGCGCGTTCTTTGGACTTTGGACCTTGAACAAGCAGCCGGCTTTTTATCACCCTGTGATGAAGCACCCATCGTTTCCACGGGCCTCCGACGACAA
The DNA here is from genome assembly GCA_016210055.1 of Deltaproteobacteria bacterium. Taxonomy (GTDB): domain Bacteria; phylum Myxococcota_A; class Polyangia; order Haliangiales; family SHYZ01; genus JACQUZ01. The sequence goes on from JACQUZ010000103.1 coordinate 37,493, forward strand.
GTTTTTGCTCAGCATAGAGACGAGCGATCCCATGTTTCACGCTACCGAGACGCGGAATTTCCTAGAAAAGCTCGGGGCTCAAGAGATCCAAGAGGTGGCTTCATGAAGCGCGCTGCTTGGACAAGCGTAGCTCTGGTAACCCTGCTGGCGGGGTGCCGCGGTCAACCGAGCGAAAAATCTCCTGTCCACCTTATCGAGGACATGGACTTCCAGCCCAAGTACCAGGCCATGGAGGCCAGCTCGTTCTTTGCCGACGGACGGTCAATGAGGCCGCTCGTGGCGGGGACCATCGCTCAAGGGATGCTCGAGGAAGACGACGCGTATTTCCGTGGGAAGAACGGCGACTCCTTTGTCTCCAAGGCGCCAATCGAAGTCACCGAGGGGGTCTTGCATCGTGGCCAGGAGCGCTTTGACATCTTCTGCGCGCCGTGTCACGACCGGAGCGGCAGCGGACGCGGAATGGCCGTGCGACGCGGATTCCCACCGCCCATTGACCTATCCTCCGAGCGAGGATTGACCATGCCCGATGGAGAGATCTTTCAGGTGATATCCAATGGCGTGCGAAACATGCCTTCCTACCGGAGCCAGATTCCTGTGGACGATCGCTGGGCGATCGTGGCTTGGGTGCGCGTCCTTCAGCGCAGCCAGCACGGTAGCCTCGAAGACGTGCCCGAGCAGCACAAGAAAAGCATCGAATCGGAGAGCGGAGCCAAATGAGCAGTGCGGTGAACATGCACGCGGTCGCTTCGGCGCCTGCTGTAATCGACGCTACTCAACTCGAGGAAGCCAAGGGGAAGAAGCTGGTCAGCGCGGCCACCGCGTTGCTGGTGGTAGGCGTGCTCTTGTGCGTGGCCGCGGCCCTGGTGGATAAGAAGAGGTTCGCCTTTTCCTACCTGGTTGGCTTCTCTTGGGTCGTCACCACGGGGCTGGGGGCGCTTTTCTTTATACTCGTTCAGCATCTCACCCGGGCAGGCTGGTCGGTTGCCGCGAGAAGGCACATGGAGTGGATAGCGACCGTACTGCCTTGGTGCGTGGTGCTGTTCGTTCCCATCCTGATTTTCCGGCACGACCTGTTTCACCACTGGATGGGCCCACAGGCGGCGCACGATGAGCTCATTCAAAAGAAAGCCGGCTACCTGAACGAACCGTTCTTCTTCGCGCGTGCGGCCCTCTATTTCCTTGTTTGGACCCTTGTTTCTCTTTTTTATGCCAAGATGTCGCGCAAGCAAGACGAGACCGGAGATCACGAGCTGACGCTAAAGATGCAGGCTTTCTCCGCTCCAGCGACGCTCCTCTTCGGTATCACGTTGACCTTCGCCGGGTTCGATTGGCTCATGACGCTCGACCCGCATTGGTTTTCAACGATCTTTGGCGTGTACGTATTCTCGGGCGCGGCAGTGAGCTCGCTCGCCTTGCTTCTCATTATCACGGTGGTCTTACAGGAATCAGGATACCTGAAAAAGGTGAGCAACGTTGAGCACCGGCAGGACATCGGCAAGCTGCTCTTCGGCTTCGTCGTGTTCTGGGCGTACATCGCCTTTTCGCAGTACCTCCTGTACTGGTACGCGAACATTCCCGAGGAGACGATCTATTTCCGTCATCGCTGGGAAGGTTCGTGGAAAGCCGTAAGCCTCATCCTCCTGTTCGGGCATTTTGTCGTCCCGTTTCTATTCCTGCTCTCACGGCACACCAAGCGGAATCCGACGACTGCGCTCGTGGGGGCTGCGTTCATGTTGATCATGCATTACGTGGACCTGTACTGGTTGGTGATGCCCACGCTCGATCATCACGGTGCCCATCCCAGCTGGATTGACCTGGCTGGTCTCCTTGGTCCCCTGGGCCTCTTGGCGTTTCACGTGGCCAAAAAGGCGGCAGATGGGCCCTTGTATCCGCTCAAGGACCCAAGGCTCGCCGAGACAAAGAAAGTCGAGAACCTCTAATCGTGGGCGGTGGAACTGTGAGCGAGCAGGACAAGCCAAAGAACAAGCAGATCCTCGTTTACTTGATAGCTACTCTTCTGGCGCTCGGCGTAACGGTGATTCTTGTGATCGAGCTCTTCAATCACACCATGAGAAGAGAGATCGCCCAGAAGGTCCTCGAGCGCCCAGGGACAGAAATACGCAAGCTGCGAGTGCACGAGGGGGAGCGGTTGTCACGCTACCAATGGGCGAGCCAAGAGGACGGCATCGTGCGCCTGCCACTCGATCGGGCCGTCGAGTTGACGTTGAGGGACTGGGAGAAGAGGCCATCGGTGCCCCCACAACCAGCTTCCGATGTGGCGGCTCCCGATCAGGCAGCTTCTACGACACATGGCACTCCACCTGCGCCCCCTGCACCAAGCGGTACATCGAGGTAATCGTTGCGACGAGGAGTGCACAGGCTGCTGTCAGCACTCGTGTTCCTGAGTGCGCTGAGCGCGCTGAGCCCGGGTAGAGCTCTCGGAGAGACGTCCGTCCCCAAGCCCCTGCAGGGAATTGACATCGTCGAGAAGCCGGGCTCGAGATTGCCCCTTGACCTCTCGCTGCGCGATCAGTCGGGCCAAGTCGTGTCGCTGGGCAGCTATTTCGGGGAAAAGCCGGTTGTCCTCGTTCTCGCCTATTACCAATGCCCCATGCTTTGCACGCTCGTCCTAAATGGCGTGACCGAGGGGCTCAAGGGACTGGCGTGGGCGGCTGGAAACGAATTCCGAGTGCTCACCGTGAGCATTGACCCGCGCGATAGCGCGTCGCTGGCCCGCGAGAAGCGCCAGAACTACTTGGCGGCGTACGGGCGTCCCGTTTCAGAGAAGGGCTGGGACTTCTTGACAGGTGACGAAGGGACGGTGCGGGCGTTGGCTGAATCCGTTGGCTTTGGCTACCGCTGGGACGGGGAGACGAAGCAATTTGCCCACGCTGCTGGCCTGTTTGTCCTTACCCCAGATGGGCGGCTTTCGCGCACCCTCTACGGTGTTCGCTTCAAGTCAAGCGACCTGCGCTTGGCGCTCCTCGAGGCCTCGCAGGGAAAACTCGGATCAGCATGGGAGCGCGTCATCCTATTCTGTTTTCACTATGACCCCAGTGCGCGTGGCTATGTCCTGGCCACCACCCGGATCGTGAAGGCCTCGGGAGTCCTCACGATTCTCATTCTTGGCGGTTTTCTTCTCCGGCTATGGCGCAGGGAGCGGAGACAGGCCACTGGATCCCCGGAGCATGGACAATGAGCGCATTTGAACCGAAAAAAGTGCCGCCAGTAGAGATCGATTCGTTCTGGCTCCCCAAGCAGGCATCCACCCTAGCCAAGGATATTGACGCGGGATGGGACGCGGCCATGCTCGTGTCCATCATCTTCTTCGTGCTTGTGGTGGGGCTAGCCGCGTACTTCTTGGTAAGGTACAAGCGGCGCAGCGCCTCAGACGTTACAAGTGAGGTCGACCATTCGACCAAGCTCGAGCTCACCTGGAGCGTGATCCCGCTGGGAATCGTGATCGCGCTGTTTTTCATTGGGCTCAAGGGGTATGTCAACGCGGCCGTTGCACCGGCCGAGGCCTATGAAATCAACGTGACCGCTGCCCAGTGGAGCTGGTCGTTTTCTTACCCCAACGGGACGATCTCCGACGAGCTCCACGTGCCCAAGGGACGCCCGGTGCGGCTCATCATGAGCTCAACCGATGTCGTGCATAGCTTCTACATCCCCGAGTTCCGCGTGAAGTCCGACATTATTCCCGGCCAGTACACGACCGTGTGGTTCGAGGCCACGGAGGCCAAGGAAACGACCCTGTTCTGCACTGAATACTGCGGGAAGGCCCACTCGAACATGCTCGCCAAGGTGGTGATCGACGAGGAAGAGAAGTTCAACGAGTGGGTGGAATCGGGGGGCGGCACCAAGGAGGTCTCGCCTGCTGAGCTAGGCAAGTCGCTGCATGAGAGCCGGTGCGCGCCCTGTCACACCATCGACGGCACGAGGACCATCGGGCCTTCGTTTAAAGGGCTATTCGGCCGTGAAGAGGCCCTGGCCGACGGATCTAAGGTAATGGTAGATGAGAATTATCTTCGCGAGAGCATCCTGGAGCCGACCAAGAAGGTGGTGCAAGGCTACCCAGCGGCCATGCCCACGTTTTCCGGGATGCTAACGGACAAGCAAATCGACGCTCTCATCGCGTTCATCAAAACCCTGAAGTAAGAAAGCCGATTACGCCGATTACGGACGGAAAAACCATGTCGCAGAGCATGCTAGCAGACGCGCCACAACCAGAATTCCTTCCGCCGAGGGAGTCTAGCTACCTCACCGCGTATCGAGGAATCACGTCGTGGCTCACCACGCTCGATCACAAGCGGATCGGGCTCATGTACCTTGGGAGCACCTTCGCGGCATTCCTGGTCGGGGGCCTGCTCGCGCTGCTCGTGCGCCTGGAGCTCTTGCATCCTGGCCAGCAGTTCATGAGCGCCGAGCTTTACAACCAGGCGTTCACGCTGCACGGCGCGATCATGGTGTTCCTCTTCATTATTCCAAGCATCCCAGGCGCGATTGGCAACTTCATCCTGCCCATGATGCTGGGGGCCAAGGACGTGGCGTTTCCCCGTCTCAACTTGATGAGCCTCTACTTGTACTGGATCGGGGCGGCGTTCAGCATCGCGGCGATCGTGCTGGGTGGATTCGACACGGGGTGGACTTTCTACGTCCCCTATTCCGTGAAGACGAGCGGTGCCGTCATTGCGGTCACTTTAGGCGTCTTCGTTATCGGATTCTCGAGCATCCTGACGGGCCTCAACTTTATCGTGACCATCCACAAGCTGCGCGCGCCGGGGATGGGTTTTTACAAGATGCCGCTCCTCCTCTGGGCGCTCTACTCCAGCAGCGTGGTGCAGATCCTCGCGACCCCGGTGCTGGCCATCACGCTCCTTCTGCTCGTGTTCGAGCGTGCCTTCCACGTAGGCATTTTCGACCCGGCCCTTGGCGGCGACGCGGTCCTCTTCCAGCACTTCTTTTGGTTCTACAGCCACCCCGCCGTGTACATCATGATCCTGCCGGGGATGGGCATGATCAACGAAATCATCTCGGTTCACGCGCGCCGCAAGATCTATGGCTACAAGATGATCGCTTACTCGAGCGTGGCGATCGCCCTCATCGGCTTCCTCGTGTGGGGACACCACATGTTCGTGGCGGGACAGAGCGAGCTAGCATCCACGATCTTTTCGGCTCTGACGTTCCTCGTCGCGATTCCGTCTGGGATAAAGGTCTTCAACTGGGTGGCGACCCTGTGGCGAAGCTCCATTGCCTACACGACGCCCATGTTTTTTGCGCTCTCCTTCCTCTTCCTATTCGTGATCGGGGGCTTGACCGGCGTCTTCTTGGGGATGCTCGGCGTGAACATGCACCTCCACGACACGTATTTCGTGGTGGCCCACTTCCATTACACCATGATGGGAGGGACGGTTATCGCGTTCCTTGGCGGCCTGTTCCACTGGTGGCCCAAGATGACGGGCCGGATGTACTCCGAGAGGCTTGGCAAGATCTCCTGCCTGCTCATTTTCATTGGCTTCAACATGACCTTCTTCTCGCAGTTTATTCTCGGAAGCCGTGGGATGCCGCGGCGCTACTACAACTACCTCGACCAGTACCAACCTCTCCACGCGTTCTCCACGTTTGGTTCATGGGTCCTCGGGGCCGGCTTCCTGGTCATGATCTACGCGTTGTTGATTTCGCTGAAGAACGGTGCAAGAGCGCCAGCCAATCCATGGGGCGGAATGAGCCTCGAGTGGAAGACCTCATCGCCGCCTCCGCCAGACAACTTCCACGAAACGCCGGCCATTGTGCATGGGCCGTATGACTTCAACGCGGGGGTGGCCAAGTGAGCTCGCACGGTGTTGCCCACGAAGGGCGTGGTGCCCATGACGCGGGCGCAGGCTCGCCACAGTTTCAAGTCGCGCACCACTTCGACTCTCCCGAGACCCAATTTGCTTCGGGTCGGATGGGGACCTGGCTCTTCCTGGTGACGGAGATCCTCTTCTTCGGCGGCCTATTCTGCGCCTTCTTCATCTATCGAAGCTGGTACCTCGACGCCTTCGTCGAGGGGCACAAGCACTTGGATAAGGTCATGGGCGCCGTCAACACGATGGTGCTCATCTTGTCGAGCCTCACGATGGCGCTGGCAGTTCGCGCCTCGCAGCTCTCCAAGAAGCAGCAGGCATTTCATTTCCTGCTTGCCACCTTCGTCCTGGCGGCCGTCTTCCTCGTTATCAAGTATCTAGAGTACAGCCACAAGGTTCATGACGGTTTGCTCCCTGGCAAGTACTTCACTGGGCAGGGATTCCAGCACGCGGAAGCGAGCATCTTCTTTGCGCTCTACTTCGTCATGACGGGTATCCACGGCCTCCACGTGGTCGTCGGGATGGGACTCATCCTTTGGCTCTTGATTCGTAATCAAAAAGGCCATTTCTCGAGCCGATACCATGCTCCCGTCGAAAACGTGGGGCTCTACTGGCACCTGGTGGACATGATCTGGATTTACCTCTTTCCATTGCTTTACCTGGTCGGGTGACCGGAGGCTGTGATGACACATCAAGGATCTCACGCGGGGAACGGGCAAGATCACGTCTCGCACGTACTTCCGACAAAAGCCTACTTGAAGACGTGGTTGGCCCTGGTTGTTCTGACCGCGATAACCGTGGCGGTGAGTTACCTGAGCTTTGGCACGTTCAACCTGGTCATCGCCCTCCTCATCGCGACGATCAAGGCGACGGTGGTCGGGGCGGTCTTCATGCACCTTTTCTTTGACCACAAGTTCCATTCCCTAATTTTCGCCAGCTCGATCATCTTTCTCGGGATTTTTATTGGATTCACCATGAGCGACACCGAGGCGCGAGGGCGAGCGGAGAGGATTGAGCGGGAGCGGCCGGCGGATGTCTCGAAGCCTTTCTCGGGGACTCGCAGTGAGGCCGCCCAAAAAGCAGCTCACGCTCCGTCCGCACGCTGATCGCCTCGCGCACCTGACCTTCGCCCTGGGGCAGCCTTCCTGTTGGGACGCGAACTGGATGCCATGAAGGCGCGCTAGAATGGCGACCCATGTCCATGCTCCGCGTTCCGCATCTCAAGAGATACCGGCCTGGCGCTGAGAACGACATCGCGCCCCCTTCCCAGGAAGCCCTCTCGTTTTCCTTCAAGTGGTTCGCTGCTCTCGACGCGTACCACCGCTACCGGATCGAGGGGCTCGAGCACGTCCCTCGCTCGGGACCCGGGCTCATCGTGAGCCACCACAGCTATATCGTCATCGACACGATGCTTCTCTTCCGCCGGATCTACCTCCGCGACGGCCGCATTCCTCGGTCCCTCACCGACCACGCCATGTTCAAGATTCCAGTGATCAGGGATCTCTTTTACACGTGGGGCGTTCTCGACGGGACCCCGGAAAATGGTCTCCGAGTGCTCGCTGATGGGCAATTGGCCCTCGTGATGCCCGGCGGTGGGCTCGAGTGGTCGCGGCCTTCGACCCAGGCGCAGAGTCTTCGCTGGGGGGAACACCGAGGCTACGCCCGTCTCGCGATTCGCGCCGGAGTGCCGATTATCCCGACCGCGTGCCCATCTGCCGACCACCTCTACATCGTTCCCTTTGACGCCTGGAAGGTCGCCAAGACCTTGGAGCAGTGGCTCGGCATGCACCGAATTCCGCCGATGCCTATTGGCTTCGGCCTCGGGCCTTTGCCATTTCCGGTTCGCCTCACCCAATACGTGGCTCCCCCCATCCTTCCCGACGTGTCCCCCGAGGCGGCTGATGATGAGGTGGCGGTGAAACGACTCGACGACAGGGTTCGTGAGGCCATCACCGAGTTGCTCCACCGGCGATCGCCGGCGGGCAGCTGAAGCTCGGAAAGCTCAACCGGCGATCGCCGCCTCATTGCCCGGCGCGGCCAGTGCGGTAGTATTTTTCCGCGCTAGATGCGGTTCCTCTTGAAAAAGCGCGCCGTGCACCTCGCCGGCGCCATGGCTTCACGAGAAGGAACAGCCCATCGCTGGTTGATCATCCTTCGGTGGGTCGCCGTCCTCGGGATGATTTCGACGACGGTCATCGCCGAGCACCTGGTGCCAGGACTAAGGACACTCCCTATCTTCGTCGCCATCTCGGCCATCGCCCTTGTCAACCTCGCGTGGTCTCTCGCCGAAAAGACGAGATCGTGGCGGCCAAGCGTGACGTGGCAGGTAGTCCTGGACGTACTAGCGCTCGTGCCAGTTCTCTGGTACTCGGGCGGGATAAGCAACCCCTTTGCTAGCTTCATTGCCTTCCAAATCGTGCTCGCAGGCCTCCTTTGCAGCGGACGCGCAACCATGGCCATTGCATCGCTCGCTCTCCTCGTCATCATGGCCCTTTGGCTTGCGCCACCTCTCCCACTCGAGACCGCACGGATTGGGGGCTCTGAAGTGCGGAAGATCGGCCATTTCGTGTCGCTCACCGCCCTGAGCACGTTTGTGGGCCTCTTCGTGCTCGTGTACGCGAAGCAGCTCGGTGAGCTTCGTCAAGAAGGCGCGCGGAACGAGCGGCTCACCATGCTCGGGCGGCTCGTCGGTGGCCTTTCTCACGAGCTCAACACCCCGCTCGCCACGATACTCCTGGCGAGCAAGGACTTGGTCGCCGCGGGCCGCGAGCTCCAAGCGAGCGAGATCACCCACCTCTCCAAGACCATCGCGGAAGAGGCGCAGCGCGCAAGCGATATCATTGGAGTCATGCGAGGGCACGTCCGGCCGGACCAGTTCACAGACACCCTCGAGCTCAAGAGCTTCGTCACCGATTTCACCCAGAGGGAGCTCGACCGCCTTGGTTTCGATGGGGAACGAGTCATCGTCGCCCAAGAGCCCGTGCATCTCTCGGTGCTCACGGCTGGCTTGTGCCAAGTCCTCTCGAGCGTGCTCACGAACGCCGTTGAGGCGACGGCTCCTCTTGCCCGCCGCCGCATTGAAGTGGGCGTGACCTTAGGTGACTCCCAGGTGGAGGTGAGCGTTAGGGACAATGGCCCGGGGATTAGCTCGGAGGTACTATCTCACCTCGGTGAGCCATTTCAGACTACCAAAGGCGGGCAGGGGGGGATGGGCTTAGGCCTGTACGTGAGCTCCACGCTCGCACGAAGGATGGACGCCCTCTTGCGCGTGGAGAGCCCCGAAGAAGGGGGAACCCTGGTGACGCTCAGCCTCAAGCGCGCGGCGTCGGTTTTCTCGGTGAGCTAGGCCATGCGTTCCGTCAACACCGCATTGCTCGTCGATGATGATGATGCCTTCCGCACCACGCTGCAGGGATCCCTCCGGCGCCGAGGAGTGCGCGCCCAGACGGCAGCCACGGTCGAGGAAGGACTGGTTTTGGTCGAGGATGAGCAGGTGGACTTGATCGTGCTCGACTATCGAATGCCGAGGGGGGACGGCCTGACCGCCTTGTCGCGATATCGGCGCCAATGTCCCGACGCGGCGATCATCATGCTGACCGGTTACGGCGACATCCCGCTCGCCGTCGCGGCCGTGAAAGAAGGGGCTGACACGCTGCTCAGCAAGCCCGTGGATGCAGACCGCCTGCTTCGGGAGGCCGAGGCGATTCGGGGGCGCCCGCGAGCCATCGCGTACCACCTGCCGCTTCCTCAGGGCTCCTACAACCTCGACGAGCTCGAGCGGGAGGCCATCAAGGCGGCGCTCAAGCAGAGCGGGGGCGTCGTCGCCAATGCCGCCAAGCTCCTCGGGATCGACAGGCGCACCCTGCAGCGCAAGCTCAAGAAGATCGTGTAGTGGATCGGCGCGCGCGCGCGCGCTGGTGCACCTCATGGCAGTCGCGGCGCAACGGGCACAGGTTGCACGCGGGCTTGCGTGCCGTGCACGTGGTCCTGCCGAGGTCAAGCATGGCCAGGTTGAAGCGAGCTGGATTTCCAGCAGCCCGCGCCATGGCGAGAGACAATGACCGGATTTCTGGGCAGCGACGTGGGTCCCGGGGCCTTTGCAACCCGAGGAGCCGGCAGTAGAGTCGAATGGTATTGGAATCGAGGAGCACGTCTGTCAGGCCATGCCCGAACACCCGAACACAGCTCGCGGTGTAGTCCCCGACGTGTGGAAGGGACTCGAGGACCGTCTTATCAGACGGCACCACGCCTCCATGCCTCTCGGCGAGGAGCTTGCCTACTTGCTTGAGCGCGACCGAGCGTTTTCCCGACAGCCCGAGATCCCGAAGCAGGGTTGCCAGGGTGCCGACACGCGCCTCCGCCAATTTCTCTGGCGTGGGGTATCGCAGCATGAGCTCGTCGAACACGCCGACCACTTGCCCGGCGGTGGTCTTGCGGAGGAGCATTTCGGCCACGAGGATGGGGTATGGGCTTCGCGTGTTTCGCCACGGATAGCTGTCCTCGACGAGCCGGATCGTGTCACGCCAGGCGAGGGCGTTGCGAATGACGCGCGCGGCGCGGCGTGGGAGTGGTCCCATGTTGACGAGAAAAAAGTGTAGGCCCTATCCTCGATGCGGGCAATCGAATGGCATTGACGGTTCTCGACCTTTACAGCGGTTGTGGCGGCCTGAGCCTCGGGTTTGAGCTTTGCGGCGCGTACCGGGTGCTCGCAGGGCTCGACAAGTTTGAATGGGCGGTGAGATCCTTCTACGAGAACCACCCCGCGGCGTGCCGAGGGTTTTCGCTCCCCGTCGATATTGGCGCCACGACTGGAGACAAGATCGTCGAGATTCTGGGCGAGCGTCCCGACGTCGTCGTCGGTGGTCCTCCCTGTCAGGGGTTCAGCAAGGCGGGCCGGAGAACGGGTGCGGATCCGCGCAATGCCGAGGTCTGGAATTTCCAACGCCTGACCTGCGAGCTATCGCCCTCGGCGTTCGTCATGGAAAACGTCGACGGGCTGCTCACCACGGGGCAAGCGACCAGGGGATCCATCGTCTCGGAGCTGGCCGATCGCTTTGAAGGGCACGGCTATGCGATGCATTCCGCGATTCTTGATTCGGCACATTTTCGCGCGCCTCAGCGACGAAAACGCTTCTTCTTGGTGGGCCTTAAGGAGAAAGCCCATTTCGCGTTTCCCTCGCCAGCCTGTGGCGACGAGGGGCCCGAGCCCTTCTGCACCGTATCGGATGCGCTCGATGATCTTCCGACCCCGTTGCCGCAGGACCCTCAGCCCTATGGGCCCAAGCGACCGACCACTTGGTTGCAGCGTTTCTTGCGGGAAGGATCGCACGCGCTCCATCAGCACTCCTTGACCGCCCACGCGCCCGAAATGGTGCGTCGCCTGCGGGTGCTCAAGCAGGGAACCCGCCTTTACCCAAACTGGAACCACTCGTGGTACCGACTCGATCCCGAGCGCCCATCGCCCGCCGTCAAGGAGAACCACCGAGCGCCGTTCGTGCACCCTGCCGAGTCGCGCGTCGTCTCGGTGCGCGAGTGCGCCCGCCTGCAGACGTTCCCTGATCGCTATCGGATCTTGGGCACGAAAACCGCGCAGCTCATTCAGGTGGGAAATGCGGTTCCCGTGCTGCTTGCAGCAAGCGTGGCCACATCGCTCGCCCACGCTCTGGGTTGTGCCTCAGAGGTAACCTGTCCGGGTGGATTGCCGAGTCGCTTCTTGCCTTTCGTGAAAGCACCTGCGAGGCGAGTTGTCAGGAATGGTTAGCCCCGTCGAGAAGCCGCCTTGAAACGCAACTTGGCGATGTGCAAGTGGTTGCCCTACTTGCCCCTGCTCCTTGACACCCTCTGTACCCCTGTAGTACAGCCGTGCGCAGGCCGAAACTTTACCCAATGAAAGAGGGCGGTCGTAGATGAAGAACGCGATACTCGTGGGACTTGCGCTCGGTGCGAGCGTGGTCCCAAGGCTGGCGTTTTCGGAGACAGCGGAAGTCGAATCCAAGAAGTCGCTCCCCCTCTATGGGTTGAGCTTTGGGCTCGGCGTCGAAGACACATCGGGCGTCAATTTCGAGCCCGAGAATTACAACAACGTCCTCTCGTACAGCTTCTCCACGAGCTGGCAGGCCGGAAAGCTTCTCGCCAAGGACACGTTTTGGGAGCCGCTCAAGGCGTCTGCGAGCTTCAGCCTCTCGCACGAGCTTGCTGGTAATAGCGAGCTTTACCGTGGGACCCAGTTCTCTCCGTCGTCGCGTTATTACTCGAACCGCGCGGACTCGATCTTCATCGACGACACGGGCGGGATCGTGAACGTCGAGTCGGTGCCCCGTGGGGGATTCGACGGGGCTGACAAGCGACTCAACTACTCGGACATCTCCCTGTCGCTCGAGCATTCCAAGATCGCCGAGCTCGCGAGCCTCGGAGGAGCGAGGCTAAGCGGTGGCCTCCGCGGCGCTCTGCCGATCTCGGTATCCAGCCGCAACGCAGACCTCTACACGAACTTGGCGCTGTCCATGGGTCTCCGGTGGAAGCTCATGGAAGATAAATTGTCGCTATCCCTGAATCTTGGGGCGACCAAGCACTTCGGTGCCTACAAGAACGCCAGTATTAAGACCAATGACGACACCATAGACGTCAACGGCGTGCCCTATGATCCCCCGACGATTTATCCTGCCAAGGGCGGCAAGAGCACGAACTTTGGACTTAGCAGCGGCCTCAGGGTGGGCTACGAAATTAGTGATAGCCTGAGCGCGAGCGCTCGCTATTCCCTGTCTGCAAGCAGGTCTTATGGGATTTCGGACTGCACCCTCGAGGTCGCCGGCTCGGGCACCGTGGACGTTTGCCAGAGCAACGAGGAGTTGGGCGTCACCGCGGGCGGCGATTGGAGGAACAGCCAGGCTTTTGGGATTGGGCTTTCCTATACGGTAAATGATTGGCTCGGCTTGGGTGCATCCTTGAGCACCGAGTCGCCTCTTCGTCAAGCAGACGGGCATGGTTACCGCCAGCCATTCGTCAATCTCAATCGAAATGGTTACACCAGCGTCGGCGTGAGTGCCGATATCACGGTGGAAGAGTTCTACAAGGTCGTGGCCAAGAGGTAGTTATTGAAAACGGACATGGAGGCATCAATGAGGTCGACGCTCCGAGTAGCCGCTGTTCTAGCCCTGGGAATCGCGGCCGTAGGCTGCGCCGAGGAACGGGAACCTCGGTCTTACGTGCAGCCGAACGTGATCAAGAAGACGGATCTTGCCGGTACCTGGTACTACAAGGGGACCGTCATCGACAACCCGGCGATTACCGGTCCAACGTTCAAAGGCTATTACGCCGCGGCGATGGACAAGATTACGTTCGAGATCCGCGAAGACGTGCTGATCGCGCGGCGAACGTACGAGACGTTCCAGGGCGCCGAGGACGAGTTCCGGGAGAAGAAGGAGGGGGCGGTTGCGCAGCCGATCGCCGCATGGCGGGTCTCCCACCTCGACATCATTCGCGACTACAACGCGGCGACGGGCGAAGAGACGAACGTCATCCGTGAGTCCACGGAGCGACCTTGGTACGAGCGCGACTTTATCCGCGTGGATTGGAGCGAGAGCCTCATCACCAACTACTACGATCCGCTCTTCACGTTTGACGATATCCAGGTCGATCCTGTCAGCTACTTCGTGACGGATCCGAACGATCCGGATGCATTCCATGCTGAGCGCGACAAGAACAAGAGCATTACGTATTTCGACTTCGTCAACAAGCTGTCGATCAAGCCGCTCCAGCAGGCGTACGAAGACGAAGACGGGCACGTTCATTCCTTCCCGGCCTGCTACTTCCTGTACCAGCCCTGGGATTGCAACGCCCAGATCGCGCGGATTCGGTACTCGTTCCTCAAGGTGGATCCGCGGCGCCAGGAGCAGTTCGATTTCATTCCCTGGAGCGACCAGGATCAAAAGCTGTTCGGCTTCTTCGATTCAGAGCGGAAGAGCTACAACCGGCAATACGGCGCCACGCTGAGTGGCCGCGCCAAGCTTAACGGCCGCTTCAGACTCTGGAAGGAAGCCTACGAGAAGAACGCGGACGGCACCCTGAAGCTCGTCGATGGCAAGGTGGTTCCGCTTGCGCACGACAAGCGCGAGGTAGAGCCGATCCTGTACTACCCGAACAGCGAGTTCCCGGATTCGCTCCGAAACGCTGGGCAAAAGATCATGGACGAGTGGGACGTGGCCTTCAAGGCCACGGTCACCGGGCTTGGCGGCCAGCTCCCGTCTGACGGTCATGTGGTCGTGTGGTGCCCGCACAACCCGACCCAGGCAGGGGATCCAAAACAGTGCCTCGAGCACGCGGCGAACGCAAAGCATCCAGACGGCGTGGGAGTCACCATCAACGACGGCGACCTCCGCTTTAACCTGCTCGCGTGGGTCAACGAGCACCAGACCACGGGGCCGCTCGGATTCGGCCCGTCGTTCCAGGATCCGGAGACCGGTGAAACCATTCAGGCAGAAGCCTGGGTTTATGGCGCCGCCCTGGACACCTACGCGACGTGGGGGCGTGACCAGGTACTCCTCCTCCTCGGCAAGATCGATCCTAAGGAGTACATCAAGGGCGTAAACGTTAGCGATTACGTCAAGAAGATGCGCTACGGCAAGATGGATCAGCCGACGTACACGCCTGAGGATATCGCGAGGGCCTACAGCAAGATGCGGACGAGCTTCGTGAAGGATAGCAACACTCACGTCAAGCTCGACCTTTCCAATCCGTGGAAAATCGGACGATCGCTTCGCAACCGCATCGAGGCAGTCACCGAAAGTGGCGTTCTCGGCGATGGGCTCAATCGCGTGGCCGACGCGCTAGCGAATCTCCGCGCCCGCGATCCTGGCCTCGAGCGACGCCTCTTGACTCCCGAGCTCATGCAGGCGAACGGTGACCTGCTCGCACAGCTCGGACTCGATCCGAGCACTGATCCTGCCCTCTTGCCTCAATCGGTGGTCGAGAAGGCCTCGCCGCTAAGCTATGGAAAGATGTTCCACAAGCGTGAGGCGCTCAGGCGTCGCGCAGCACGCCATGCCATCGATTTCTGGGAGCTGGATGCTGGATTTACCGATGATTCCGTCGCTGGCGTGGCGAAGGAGCTAGCCGCTAAGTTCAACCTCGATACGGAGGAAGGCAAGGAAGAGGCTCGCAAGTGGATTCGCGAGCAGGTGTATATCGGCGTCGCGCTCCACGAGGTTGGCCACAACTTCGGCCTGCGCCACAACTTCTCGGGCTCCTTTGACGCGATGAACTACCACGACAAGTACTGGCAGCTCCGCACCAAGAATGGCGCTCTCAAGGACACCTTGAAGCCGCGGTTCGTCGATGCGGAGGGTGGAAAGATCACCCAGGAAGAAGTCGACGGACGTATTTCCGAGTACCAGTACTCGACTGTCATGGACTACGGCTCACGGTTTAATTCGGACATCCAATTCCTGGGCAAGTACGACATCGCGGCAATCAAGTACGGATACGGCCGCCTCGTCGAGGTGTTCGATAAGGTCAAGGAAGAGCAGGACATTATTCTCATTAATCTGTTTAATTCCTTCGGCTTCCCGACCCCGATTCGAGGGAACTTCAACAGCGCGATCAACTACTGGCACCTGCCGCGGCTGTTCGACAGCCTCGACGACATGAAGACCCGTTCCGACGTCAAGTTCCTAGACATGCAGTACGACCAGGAGTACGGCATCCCTTGGGCCGCGAAGGACGGCAGGATGCGCGTGCCCTACAAGTTCTGCAGCGACGAGTTCCGCGGCTTCGATCCTGACTGCAACGTGTACGATCAAGGGGCCGATTTCTACGAAATCGCCAACGACATCATCACGCGGTACAAGAACGATTACATCTTCAACAACTTCAAGCGCGACCGCCTGCTTTGGTCGCACTCGGGCTACGTGAACCGCATCATGGGGCGCTACCTCGAGCCTCTGCGTGGGCAAATGCAGTACTTCGCCCTCTACAGCACGATTTTCGCTGAAGAGGCGCCCAAGTGGTTCTTTGGCGCAAGCACGCCAGAAGGGATCGACAAGGGCTGGGGGTTCTTTACGATGGCGGTCTCCGAGAGCTTCCAGCTCCTCGGCGACATCATCACGATGCCGGAGCCGGGAAAATACAGCAAGTTCCCGAAACAGATCCTGTCGGACGACCCGGGTAATCAGTCAACGACCATTGATCTCTATCTCCAGCAGTCGGAGGACGTGGAGGAGAGTGGCGAAATAGCGGTGCCGCTCGGAGAAGGGAAGTTCTTCAACTTCACGTGGGACTACAACGCCAGCTATTACTGGTACGAGCGGCTGCTTCGCGTGGGCGCTTACCTCGATAAGATACTCGCGGTAAACACGATCACGAATCCCGATTCGAACTTCGTGGCAATCGACACCGGAGCGGAATCGCGGCGTTATGCCATGAACTACTTCCTGCTCTATCCAGAGCAGATGAAGAAGATGCTCGGCGCGGTCTTGACGCAGGAGTACAAGCAGTTCGCGCCGCAGGTGGTGAACCCAGGACAGCCCACTCAGTCCATCTATCGCCCCAATTGGTTGTTCGGGGACGAGGCGACAGTGCAAAAGGGCATAGCGATCGATCCGTGGGCGTCGACCACCGTGCAGGATAACGTGGCCATCTATGGCGTCATTTTCATCCCAGCCTCGTGGGATACGACTTGGCGTGACGAGGCTCGTATCTTCCTTGCTGGCAACGGTGAGGCCATCGATCTCAAGAGCGACGACGTCACCACCTGCTACGATCCGACGTCCGGGCGGACCTACGTGGCGAAGGAGACCTTCGTCGGCGCCGACGGGCAGGCGCACGAAGGAATTGGATCACGCATGCTTCGCAACCTATGCCGCCTGAAGACGGATCCGACGAAGCCGCAGTCGATCTCCTACCTCAACTACGTGGACAACATCGAGATCATGCGCCGGTTGACCCGGGATTACTTGTAGCTCACCTGGTAACTGCAAGACGGCGGGCAGGTTTCGGCTTGCCCGCCGTTTTCTTTTCGGCCATCCAATCGACGATGATCGCACCGCGCAAGCTCCGAGACCTGGACCTCGCTGCGGCGAGCGGGATTGCCGCCCTCGGATCGCTCCTTTATGTCGTCGCCGACGACGAGACGGATCTCCGCGTGCTCGCTCGGGATGGGGCACCCCTCGGCACGATACCGCTCTTTGCCGAATCGCTCCCCGAAGATCCAGTGGCGCGAAAGGCGGCGAAGCCCGACCTCGAGGCAGTCACGCTCCTTCCCGACTCGCGCGTGCTCGTCCTTGGTTCGGGCTCGACACCGGCCAGGATGCGTGGAGCTGCGGTTCCCCCTTGGCCCTGTGCGGACTCCCCGCGATTGATCGACCTTGCGCCGCTTTATCAATCCCTGTCCCGCAAGATCCCTGAACTCAACATTGAGGGAGCTGCCGCGTCGCAGGGGCTGCTTCGTCTCTTTCACCGCGGCAATGGGGCAGCAGGGGTGAGCGCGGTCGTTGACCTTTCTCTCGACGGGGTTCTCGACGCCCTGTGCGCTTCGCGTCCCTGGGACCAAGGGCTAGTTCGTGAAATTCACCGCGTGCAGCTCGGCTCCCTGCAAGGGATACCTCTCGGTTTCACTGACGCAGCCCCGCTCCCTGGCGGCCAACTCATTTTTTCCGCCGCTGCCGAAGACAGCCCAGACACCTACCGGGACGGACCCTGTGCTGGTTCGATCGTCGGCCTCATGGACGCGGACCTGAGGGTCCTTTGGACCAAGCTTATCGATACCCCGACGAAGATCGAAGGCCTCCATGCCTCCTTGTCGTCGCACGGCGCCTCCATCGAACTCCTCATGGTCGCCGACGCCGATGATCCACGACAGAAATCCCCGCTCCTCGAGGCGAGCATTCTCACGCGCTGAGGCCCGATCCCGTTCCGCTAGTCCTCTTCCGATCCCTCAGGCTCATCCTCGCCCATGCGTGCAGATGGCTTGCTTACTTCCCTGAACACCCTCCCCGTCTGAAGGGGATCCTCCCGCTGCGCGATGTCGTGGAGACTAACGACCCCAACCACGGCGCCGTGCTCGTCGACCACGGGCAATCGTCGGAGCTCTGCGTCTGCCAGCTTTCTTTCTACGTCGCCGAGATCCTCGTCTGGCGAGGCCGTGATGATTTCGCGGGAAGCCAGGTAGCCGACGGCGGTGCGCCTCGGGTCCCGATGCTCGGCCACGACCAGCATCGCAAGGTCGCGATCCGTGATGACCCCGACCAGGCGCCGCGACGTCTCGTCGGTGACGATGGGCACGAACCCGACATTTTCGTCGCGCATGATCCGCGCGACCTCCTCGGCCGTGGCGTTCTCTCGCGCGATAGGCGCGTCGCGTCGCATGAGGTCCTCGCAGCGCATCCTCGACACCTCCCCTGTGATAGCGTGCACGGGTCGGGCCGCGGACCACGGCCCGGCTACACTGGGCCGGAGCGGTCGACTTGCCTCCCCTTGATCCTCCCGATCTTCGCCCTATAGTTAGGCGATGCCCAGAGAACCCAAGAATTACGATCACCTTATCGGAAAGATCCCCGGACTCAGCGAGGCCCAGCTCAAGGCCCATTTCACCCTTTATCAGGGATACGTCAAGAAGCTCAACGAAATCGAAGAGAAACTAAGCACCGCGGACCGGAGCGCCCCCAATTACTCATTTAACGAGTTCTCGGAGCTCAAGCGGCGAGAGCCCGTGGCGTTCAACGGCACCTACCTCCATGAGGCGTACTTCGAAAATCTCGCCGCCGACGGAGGAACGCCCCCCGAGTCGTTCAAGAAGGCCGCGACTGCGGCATTCGGCTCAGTGGACAACTGGCTCTCGGACGTGAAGGCAGGGCTCCTCTCCGCCCATGGTTGGGTGCTCACCACGTGGAGCTATCCGGACAGCCGGCTGCGAAATGTCCTCGTGCAGAGCGAACACCACGTGGGTCATCTCATCGACCAGCAGGTCGTGATTGCCGTGGACGCGTGGGAGCATGCCTACTTCCTCGACTACGGAGCGAAGAAGGCTGACTACGTGGCCACGGTGCTCAAGTCCATCAACTGGAAGGCCGTGAGCGACCGGATCGCCATGTCCGGCTTGGCGATGACCTTCAAGTAGCGCATCCGATGGGCAACCTTGACGATCCGACCGTCGACGAGTAGGCTACATACGTGGCGTCTCTCATCGACAACCCGCAGCGCGCACGCCAGCTCGCGCGTGCTATCGCCTCAGACCTCACGCTCTACCACGAGGCCAAGATCCTCGACGGGATCACCAACGACACCCTGTTTGAGGTGATGTCCGACGAGATCGAAGAAGGTCGCCATCTCTTCAAGAGTCGAGTGACCGAAGAGATCTTTCACCAGAATATCTACGACCGGGCCATCGTGGACGTCCTCATCAAGTCCAAGGGTCACGTCAAATCCAAGATCTGGTAGAGCACCGATTTGTCGTCTCGAGCGAGGAGTCCGGGCATAGGCTCGACCAGTTCCTCGCGGCAAGGGACCTTTCGTTTTCGCGCTCCCAAATCAAGCGCCGCATCGATGAAGGTGAGGTGACGGTCAACGGAGAGCCCGCTCGCCCCTCATGCAAGCTCCGGGGCGGCGACACGGTGCTCTTTCGCCCATCACCGCCGGAACCGACCGAATTGGTGCCCCAGGAGCTGCCGCTTCGGGTGCTCTACGAAGACCGCCACCTCATCGCCATCGACAAGCCTGCGGGCCTGGTCGTGCACCCAGCGGCAGGGCATGCGACGGGTACTCTCGTCAACGCGCTCCTCTACCACGTGAAGGACCTCTCTGGGATCGGAGGCGAGGTGCGACCGGGGATCGTGCACCGGCTCGACAAGGACACTTCTGGGGTTCTCGTCTGCGCCAAGGACGACGCCACCCACGCGGCGCTTTCGGCCCTGTTCAAGAAGAAGGACCTGCTGCGCGTTTACCACGCCGTCGTCTTCCCGCCACCGCGCGCGGATTCGGGGACCATGAGCACCCTGTACGGCCGTCATCCGACAGATCGCAAGCGGTTCACGTCGCGCGTGAAAGAAGGAAAGCGCGCGGTGACGCATTGGAAAATCCTGGAGCGGCTTGGCAACCGCGCCGCCCTCGTGGAATGCCGACTGGAAACCGGTCGGACCCACCAAATCAGGGTGCACATGTCGGAGCATGGTCATCCAGTCCTGGGCGACCCCGTCTATGGCCGTCGCCCCGTCGATCCAATCCTGAGGGACCTGGCGAGCCAACTGGGGCGGCAAGCCCTGCACGCGTCGCGGCTGGCGTTCCATCATCCCATCACCGGCGCCTGGATCGACCTATCCACGCCCATTCCCGACGACATTCAGGCCGTGATTCGATCCCTTCGGCTTGCGGCGGCTCCTGCGAGACCCTAGGTCACCTGGGGAGGAAAACCGTGGAGCCCCCTCTTCGGTGCCCCTCATGCGGGCACACGGATTTTTTCGTCATCTCGACGGGGGTCAGCTATTCTGGGGGAACAATCGTCGAGAGTTACCAGTGGCCCGAGGTGCAAAACGAGCTCTCGGACGAGGTAGAGGAGCTGCACGAGGTTCTTGCGCCTCACGTCCACGACGCCGGCTACCGCGTCGAACAAGAAATCCTGCGGGAGCCGGACATCGACGCCGTGGAGGGGCCCGTCAAGGCGCTGTGCGCAGGCTGTCTGAGCGACGTCACTGAGCTCTACTTGCAACTTGGGCGTGCAGAGTCCCTTCCGGTTTAGATAGGGCTGGCTATACTTCGGTTCGTGCCTTCCCCTCCTGATGCAGCACGTGCGCGCGAGCTCGTCGAAGAAACCCTTGCCAAGCTCGCGTCTTCGTCCCGTTCCTTCTATGGCCGAGCCCGCTCGCAGGCAGGTGTCGACCTGCGCCTGCTCTTGGATCCACGCGGCGAGGCGGTGGCGAGCCTCGTCGACGGAGAGCGCGCGCCGGGCGCCTCCCTCTTGGCGGTACCCATGGATCTCATCCTCTTCGAGACATGGGTGCTCGGGCATTTCGGAGATCACGACGAGCTAGACCTCGACGTGAATACCCACCGCGACGTGTGGTTCTCGCTGGGCGCCTGGATCGGGGAGACCTTGCGGGATCGTCACGGCGGGTTCTGGCTGATGGGCGGAGAAGATCCCCGGGCATGGCGCATGGGATTGTCCAAGATCATGCTGGAAATCGCCCCTCACGTGTTTGCCGAGAAGCTCCTTCGCAGCGGGCAGGGGTTTGCCCGGCGCATGGTGAGCGAGATGGAGCGCATCCGGGCCACGCACGAGGAGCAGGCGCAAGCGAGCGGCGGTAAGCTCAAGGATCGATACACACCTCAGCACTACGCACGCATGCACGCCGTCCCCTTTGGGCAGTGGCTGGTCCTCGACATGTCACGGCTCGAAAACGCGTGGGGGAAAAAGCCTGCCGGCGAGCTCTCGGCCGAAGTGTCTGCTGCCATCAAGAAGCTCCCTCCCGAAAACGCGGCGTTGCTCTCCCGTATCGACGAGGCACTCGGCAAGCTGGAAAAGGGCAAGCCTGCAGCGGAACAGGTTCAGGACCGTGGGCTCTACGAGGCCGTGGCGCAGCTCCTGGCGATGAAGCGGGCGACTCAGCCCGTGCCCATGGATCTCATGGAGAAGATCGCCATGCCGGCGCTCCATGTCGGGTTGCCCGACAAGTTCCCGCCCCTCGGCGACGACGATATCGAGAACATTAAAAAAGGGGCAGACCTCTTCGCTGTCTACGTGGATACCATCCCCTATGCCCATCCTGCAGAGGAGGGCGGCTTTTTGGGGACATTCAGCCCCCAGGACTTGGGAACGCCCTATCCTGATCGGCAAAACCTGGACCTGGGAAAAGGGGACTGGCTCGCGGTGAATCCGGCGCGCCTCGTTCCCATGATGCAGAGATTCGATCCGCGAAAGATGCTCGAGGCATTCGACAAGTTCGTCGATCACGTGCAGAGGCAGGACGGAGTGCCACGAATCCGGGAGCACTCGCGCGGTCTGGCGGAGACCGCGGCACGGGCCATCTTTGAGCTCATGCACTGCGTGTCCAACGTGGACAAGGGGTCGGCGCTGGTGTTTCGACTCCTCCCACCACCGGCGTAGCGCAATTCCATGTTGCCCGTAACTGCGTAGAAAGATAGTCCGCGGGGCGAAGACGTGCTATCAAGAGGGCGACATGTTTCCGGTCATCGCTAAGATCGGGCCGCTCACGCTGCACACTTTTGGGGTGACGCTCGCCGTCGCCATTCTCGTCAGTAGCTGGTTTCTCACCAAGGAAGCGCGTCGCCTGGGTGATCCGCAGATCACCGAGGAAAAGCTCCAAAGGCTTGTTTGGTACATCGTGCTCGCCGTGGTCTTCGGTGGACGGCTGATGCACGTGATCGTTGAGTACAAGGACTACCTCCGGCGTCCGCTCCACATCTTCGCGGTCTGGGAAGGCGGGCTGGTGATGTACGGTGGCCTCCTGGCGACGTTCTTCACGGTAGTCATGTTCGCCAGGAAGAACCGGATGCGGGTGACGCGGCTTTGTGACCTGATCGCGCCCGCGGCGTTCCTGGGTCAATCCATCGGGCGGTGGGGATGCTTTTTCGCCGGGGATGACTACGGCAAGCGGGCGGCCGAGGGGGCGTGGTATGCGGTACGCTTCACGCATCCAAATTCCCTCGTGCCCATGGAGCTCCGCGGGGTCCCGTTGTACCCCGTGCAGATATTCATGTCGCTCAAGGCCCTCACCATCTTCCTGGTCCTTCTCTGGATCACGCGACGCAAGAAATTCGACGGGCAGGTGGCAGGCTGGTCGTTCATCCTGTATGCGATGCTGCGCTCGGTGGTCGAGCTCTTCCGCGGAGACACGGACCGTGGATTCGTAGGTCCCCTGTCGACGGCGCAGTTCACGTCGCTGTTTGGGTTCCTCCTCGGCGTGGCGATCCTCTGGTTTTCGCCGCGAAGGATGCTCGAGGACGATCTCGCCGACGCCGAGCGTGCCGTTCAGGCGAGCGCGGCGGCCAAGCGGAGTCGGAAGGGCTCCGCTCCGACGACGATATAGATCACGCGGCAGAACCAGGCCCAGCTACGGAAGCTCGATCTTTGGCTCCTCTGGGTGAGGGCGGTACAGGAGGATCGTCTTGCCCAGGATCTGAGCCACCTCGCTCCTCGTCCGGACGGCAAGGTCCTCGGCTGCGTCGTGGCGGTCAATGCTGGCGCCTTGCCCGATCTTTATCTTGACGAGCTCGTGCGTCGCCAGAGCGGCGTCTACCGCCGCGGCCATGGCGTCGGTGAGCCCCTCCTTGCCAAGCTGCACCACCGGCCTGAGGTCATGCCCCAGGGCTCGAAGGTAGCGCCTCTGCTTTCCTGAAAGCGTCACTTGGCACCCCCTGGCCTGTTTCGTCGGGCGGCCAGGACGTGGTGCTCCGAGCCGCATTCAAAGTAGTCATCGCGCATGCGGTCGGGAGAGTCGTGGGCCCCCGGGGATCAGTCAAGCGGAAAGTACGCACAAGAGGCCCTTGACAGGCCGCTCGACAGGCCAAGGCCTCCAAGGCCTGGGGCATCGGCTTCCGCAAGAGCGAGATCTTCGTGAACCGAGGTATTGCCGGCTCAAAAGGAGTCCGGGGCGTGGATCTCGACGCCACTAGGACTGACGCTGACGCGGATACTTGCAGGATGACTGAGGAGAACGAGCTTGCTGAGGCGATCCCGCAAGGCACCTAGCGAACTTCGACCCCGTCCTACGAAGGCTGCCAGCCAGCGACGTGGCTTTTTCCCTGGCGCGCCCTGTCCTCGCAAGTAAAGCTGAAATGGCCGAGGACGCGAGCCATGCGCGGAACAATGGAGCCGTACCGGATCAAGGTCGTAGAGCCCATCCCATTTACCACGCTCGAGGAACGAAAACGGGCGCTCATCGCCGCAGAGTGGAACCTCTTTAGGATTCCGTCCCACCTGGTCACGATTGACCTCCTCACGGACAGCGGCGTGACTGCGATGAGCGCGCACCAGTGGGCAGGCCTCCTCGACGGCGACGAGGCGTATGCGGGCGCCCGTAGCTTCAGGCGGCTGGACGAAGTCGTCAGGGATCTGACCGGCCTGCCGCATGTCATTCCCACGCACCAAGGGCGCGCGGCGGAGAAACTCCTATTCGAGGCCGTCGTGCGGGCCGGGAACACCGTGCCCGGCAACACTCATTTTGACACCACGAGGGCAAACCTCGAGCATGCCGGCGCACGCGCTGTGGATCTCCCCGTGGCCACCGCACGGCGCCCCGAGGTCGAGCATGCGTTCAAGGGGAATATCGATGTCACGGCGCTCGAAGAGCTCCTTACGGAGGTTCCGTCGGGAAGCGTGCCGATGGTCATCATGACCGTCACGTCGAATGGATGCGGCGGGCAGCCGGTATCCCTCGAGAACCTACGCCACGTGCGGCAGGCATGCGACCGGCATGGCGTGCTCCTGTTCCTCGACGCGGCCCGTTTTGCCGAGAACGCGTGGCTGATTCGGGAGCGGGAGCCTGATCAGCTCGAGCGCTCGCCGAAGGCCATTGCCCGGGAGATGTTCGATCTCTCGGACGGATGTCTCATGAGCGCCAAGAAGGACGGACTGGTCAACATCGGTGGGTTTCTAGCGCTCCGCGACGCTTCAATTGCAGAGCGGCTCCGGCGCATCATGGTGCTCGGAGAGGGGTTTCCTACCTATGGCGGGCTCGCCGGGCGGGACCTCGAGGCCATGGCGACTGGACTTGAGGAGGTGCTCGATCCTGGGTACCTCGCCGACCGGATCTTGCAAGTCCGCACCCTGGGCGACAAGATGCACCGGCACGGAGTTCCCACCGTGCGCCCACCCGGCGGGCATGCGATCTACGTAGACAGCCGGGCGTTCGCTCCGCACCTGTCCCCTCTCGACTTCCCAGGGCAGGCCATTTCGTGCGCGCTGTATCTTCACGCCGGCATCCGCAGCGTGGAGATTGGACAGCTCATGAACGGCCGACGGAAGCCCGACGGAACCGAGGATCCCGTCGACCTCGACCTCGTTCGCCTCGCCATACCCAGGCGGGTGTACACCACCCGTCACCTGGACTACGTGGCCGAGGCTCTCTGCGAGATCCACGCTCAACGCGGCATGCTCACACCGCTCGAGATCGTGGAGGAGCCCACCTCCCTTCGGCATTTCGGCGCCAGGCTACGTCCCAAGGGAGCTCGGGTATCGTAGCACTTGCCAAGCTTCCAGCTTGCCTATTTCTTGCCGGTCACTTCCACCGGAAGCGGCGGAGGGACCGTTGGCGCTCGGGGAAGCGGCGGACGGGGCTGGAGAACCGCCTTGGCGACGTCGTTCCAGGCAGATTCGTGTGAGAGCGGAATGCCCATGGCCTCTGGCGCCGCCGCTACTTGCTCGAGCAGTCGTTGCGTGGACTGAAGCTGCGCTTGGTGGGCTTTGAGCCAATCGTCGAGCTCCTCGGTCAGGCGCTTGGGTCGCGGCGGTAGCTTCGTCTCGACGGAATTCGACGCGTCACGGCGATAGGCCACGCTGCCGTAGCAGTGCTGGAGCTCCTCCAGGAACTCGTCCATGCTCCGCTGTCGATCCTCTGGATCCTTGCTTAGCGACTTGAGAATCAGCTTCTCAGCCGTCTCGGTGATTTCGGCCTTGGGGTTGGCAATCCGCGGAAGAGGCGGTGGCTGCGCGATGTGCTTGGCCAGGATTTCAATTGGCGTGTTGCCGGTAAAGGGAACGCTTCCCGTGAGCATGTCGAAAAACATCACGCCCAGGGAGTAGATGTCCGCGCGGTGGTCGACCGGGAGCCCCTTTGCGGCCTCGGGGGACATGTACTCCGGGGTCCCGATGATCGTTCCGGCCATCGTGCTGCCCGGGCCTTCGCTGTGGGCGGCCTCGGGTTCCAAGACCTTCGCGATCCCGAAGTCGAGGACTTTGACGAAATCGAAGGCCTCTTCGCGCTCGATGACAAAACGCTGGGTCCCCGTCGCATCTCGCTCTGCTCGAATGATCTCACGACGGCCCGGACGGCGCGTGAGAACGATGTTCTCTGGCTTGAGGTCGCGGTGGACGATCCCCTTCTCATGCGCCGCCGACAGCGCCGATGCGATCTGATAAATCACGTTGATCGTTCGGTGGAGCTCGATGGGGGCCTCCCGCTCGACGAGCGTCTCGAGGCTCTCCCCTTCGAGGTACTCCATCACGAAATAGACCCCACCGTCGGGCATGGGCCCAAAATCCGTGACATCAACGATGTTCGGGTGATTGATCGCGGAAGCGGCACGCGCTTCTCTCAAGAACCGCTTGACTGCCTCGTCGTAGCGGGCAAAGCGCTCGTGCAGGATCTTCACCGCGACCGGCTTGCCAATGTAGACGTGTTCTCCGCGGTAAACCGTACCCATCCCGCCCCGGCCTAGAATGTCGAGCAGCTTGTAGTTGCCGATGGTCGAGCCCAGGCGGGCGAAGTCGGATTGCTCGACGAGAACGACTGCGTCCTTGGTGCAGAATCGCTCATTGCCTTCGTAGGCGGTGCTGCACCTGGGACAGAAGCGCATCGCGGCGCTTAGGATAGCATGGCCCTTAGGGCCAGGGGTATTCGTAACAGCTCACGAGGGGGGGAACGGGAGGGGAATTAGCGCTTGGCCTTCTTGGCGCCCTTGGCAGGCCTTGCGGCCTTCTTTGGCTTGGCCTTGGCCTTGGCCACAGGCTTCTTAGCCTTGGGCGCAGCCTTCTTGGGCGCCTTCTTCGCAGCAGGCTTGCGGGTCGTCTTGCCAGCAGAGCTCTTCTTCTTATTCTTAGCCCGCTTCTGCCCGCCGACTGCCCGCTTCGCGCGCCACACGTTGCCGTCCTTGCCAAGGAAGTAGATGAAGTTCGTGTCTTGCTCGATCCCCGCGTCCACGACCTTCTCCTGCTTCCCCTTTGGCTGGCCCGGCTGCTTGCGCGGCACGCGCCAGACGGCGCCGTTCTTGACGAAGTACATGAAGTCTTTTTCGCGTTGGACACCTGTTTTTGCCACCAACTCAGCCATAGATTAAGCCCTCCGTGCGCGTGGGTCCTTGGGCATGATACAAGTCTCGACGGACGAGTCAAGGTTTCTCGACGGAAGACTTGCAAAGAAGAACCATGCTGTCCGAGTTCCCGTCGAGTTTTTCGCCCGAGAAGCTTCCCCACCGTTCTTCGACGACGAATCCATGGCAGGACAGGAGCTCCTCGAGTTCCGCAGGGAAGAACTGCCTATGAGCGAGGCGCACCACTCGGGTCTTGCGAGAGGCCGCTAAGGAATCGGGCGATGCAGGCTCGTCCTTTTCTGGGACTGGCCGGTAGTAGATGCGAACATGCACGATTTGCGTGATCGGATCGTAGACATGATTGGTGCTGTACTCGAGGCGCTCACCTGTCTTGGGGTGGTGGAACACGGTGCGCGCCCAGCGCTTGAGCGGATCACGGACGAGCCAGTGAAGGTCGGGGACGAGGACATCGAAGGCAAAGCGCCCTCCCTCCTCGAGGTGCTCCCGCACGCAAGCGAGGCAGGACGCCACGTCCTCGCTGGAATAGAGGTGCTGGAACGTGTTGAACGCGCAGATCACGAGGGGGAATCGCTTCCCCAGGGGAGTAGCGCGCATGTCTGCTTGCAGCAGGCGGGCCCGTTCCCACACGTTGCGTCCGAGGTGGCCAAGACGGTTCTGGGCGGCGACGAGCATCTCGTGGGACATGTCGACCCCGACCACGCGATGGCCATCGCGTGCGAGGGGCACGAGGAGCCTCCCAGTGCCACAACCGAGCTCCAAGATACCCCCACCCGTGTTCCAACTCCTTGCCAGGCGACGGTAGTGATTCACGTCTGCGCGGCGCCGCCGATATTCGAAGTCGTACAGGGAGGCATCTACATAGTGCTCTCGCGTCCCTGCTTCGAGATCACGGGGGTCGTACCTAGATGGTCCGGGATCTTGGGAACCGCTCTTGCGCCAGGCCATGGTCACTCGCGTCTTGTCGGCGAGCTGTTACCGAGCAGGGCAGGCGCCTCGGGATTCTCGTCGGCACCTCGGGGCTTGTCGCTCCCTAGAGCCAACTGCTCCACCGTGTCCCCTTCTCCCCGCCTGCGTTTCCGTCCCCCTCGTCGCCTGCGCCTACGTCGCTTGGAAATCCCCGCGTTGGCCCCGGCCTCCGCTTCGTCCACCTGCGTTCCTTCTGCCTCTTCCCCATCGGCAATGCCCATGGTTTTTCGCCACAGGCTTCGCCAGTACTCGACTTCGTCCAGGTCCTGGTCCCTTGCGCGGCAGATGAGCTCATAGAATGCGAGCGCCTCGAGGAAATGATCCCGCTTGACCACCGACATCGGGCGAGACCTTCGTTTTCGAGGCGGGGCAAGGCGGTGCGCGAGGAGCATGAGCTGCCGCGTCCGCTCAGCATCACGACGGGACACGTGCAACCGCAGGGCAATAGGTCGAATTGCCTCTTCGATTCTTACTGACAGGTCCTTCGTCCGCTCAAGCTCACTCTCTGGGCGTGCAATCCGGGGAACAAGTGGGGCCACGAGGACCGCCAAGAGGAGCGCGTTCGAGGGCTGTTGCGACGGAGTGGCCCCACGCGTCGGAGGGGACATCGGTACGCCTCCCTGGCACACGAGCTCGTCCAGCGTTTCCAGAAGCCGCCGGGCCTGTGCTCCAAGTGCTGGTGCCTGGCTTTCCTCTTGGAACGACGGCGAAGGTTGCTCGGCTTCCACAGGGGTCACGCCGGCCTCTGCCGTCTTCGATTGCGCCTGCCCACCGAAGATCCACGCAAGCTCGGGAGACAGGGTCAGCGCCACGCTGGTCTCGAGGAGCAACTCCATGGACGCGTTGGCTGCTCCACCACGCAGGAGCCGGTAGATCTCCTCGAGGACACGGGGCGGCGCGCACTTGGGGATTTCTCCGCGGTGGGAAAAGATCGCGGCGCGGGTGCTCGATTCGACTTGAAACCTCAGGCGGGCCGCGAACTTGATAGCGCGCAGGATCCGCACGGGATCCTCCCGGAAGCGGATGTCCGGATCACCGATCGTGCGCACCAGGCGGGCTTCGAGGTCAGCCAGCCCGCCGACGTAGTCGATAACCTCGCCGGCCTCGATGTCGTAGAAGAGGCCATTAATAGTGAAGTCACGGCGCCGCGCGTCCTCTTCGGCGGTGCCAAAGACGTTGTCACGTCGAATGAGGATCTCGTCCTCTTCGTCCAGCGGCTGCCCCTCCCGCGGATTGCTGCGAAAGGTCGACGTCTCGATGATCTTCGAGCCAAAAAAAATGTGAGCCAGCCGAAACCGACGTCCGATGATTCGACAGTTGCGGAACAGGTCCTTGATTTCTGACGGTGTTGCCGACGTGGCGATGTCGAAGTCCTTGGGTGTCCGTCCGAGGAGCAAGTCCCTGACGCATCCGCCAACCAGGTAGGCCCTGTGCCCATAGCGATGGAGTCGGCGGACGATCTTCTCCGCGTCAGGGTCTATCAGCTCCATCGGGATAGACATGGCGCATTCGCATAACACGAGACGCGGGCCACAGCAAGAAAATGAGCCACTGGTTCCGCGATGTTACGCGCGAGTGACGCGGCCCTCGGCCAGCCGCCGAAAAGAAAAAGGCCGCGCGATCCTAGGGGGGGCAGGGACCGCGCGGCCACCAAGCACCCAAAGGCGCTCAGCTATGAGTTGTTTAGCATGGTGTCGATCCAATTCAATGAGAAAATTTTACAAGCACTGGACGGACTGTATTCTGCCTCACCTTGTACGGGCGTCGGCCGGAGGTTAGAGTGGTCGCCGAGGCCCGTGTCCCGTGCGCGCTTGTTTCGTCGTGAACAACGTCAAGACCCAGAGACCTACCTATACAACGCTCCATCTGGGTTACGAGGCATGGAAGCGTGGCCACGACGTGCGGTTCATGAGCGTCGATGCCTTTAGCTATGGCGATGACAATCGTGTCCTTGGGCTCACAGCGCGGCCTCCGCCCCGAAAGTACGCCTCTCCCAAGAAGTTCTGCAGGGCGCTCGTCTCCGATGAGGTGGTCCTCGAAGAGGCCTGCCTCAACGAATTCGACGTGGTGTTCCTGCGAAACAACCCTTCGGTGGCCGCGCAGGATTCGGTCGACCGTTTTAACCCTGCGATTGATTTCGGCCGGCGCTTGAAGCGGAACGGCGTGATGGTCATCAACGATCCCGACGGACTCCTTCGAGCGGGCTCCAAGATGTACTTGGCTGGATTTCCCAAGGAGATCCGACCCAAGACCCTCGTGAGCCGGAACGTCGACAAGATCAAGGAGTTCCTCCGCGAGCTGGACGGCCCTGCCATCATCAAGCCGCTGTCTGGGTTCGGCGGCCAGAACGTGTTCTACGTGCGGAGGGGTCAAGTCTCGAACCTCAACCAGATGATTCAGGCCGTGCGAAAGGAAGGCTATGTCATTGCGCAGGAGTACCTCCCGCAAGTCGCGCGTGGAGACAAGCGGGTGCTCCTCCTTCGGGGCGAGCCCATCCGCCTGGGCAAGCACGCTGCGGCGTACAAGCGCATGCGGCCAAAGGACGACATCCGAAATAACATGCACGTGGGCGGAATCCGCAAGCGCTGCGAGTTTTCTGACGTGGAGGAGCGTATTTGCTCGCTGCTTCGGCCCAGGCTCGTCACCGATGGGCTCTATTTCGTGGGCGTGGACGTCGTTGGGGATAGGATCTTGGAAATCAACGTGTTTGCCCCTGGTGGCATCCACAACATCAACGAGCTTTACGGCGTGAACGTAGGGCAAGTGGTCGTTGAGGATCTGGAGCGAAAAGTCGAGGTGCGCACCGCCTATCAGGACACCTTGGCGTCCGACGCCTGGATCAAGTCCTGAGAAGAATGTGGTAATCGAACGCATTTTTGCGTAGGCTGGTGCAGTGAATAAGCAGCAGAGCGGAGAAGAGCGTCTCCTCACCGTCCGGGAGCTCGCGGATTACATGCAGATGAACGAGCGGACGGTCCTCAAGCTCGCGGGCTCCGGGGCGTTGCCCGCTGCCAAGATCGGGGGCCAGTGGCGGTTCAAGCGTGAGGTAATCGACGCCTGGCTTGCCGAGGAAATGCAAGGGGGGGAAGACGACGAGAACCTAGAGCTCGCCGAAGTGCCCGATGGGGCGGGCATGCCTCTCGTAGACCTCCTCGACGAGAAATCGATCATCTCGGAGCTCGAAGCAAAGGACAAGGTCGGTGCGATCGAGATGCTCGCTGCCCGCGCTTTCTCCAACGGATGGCTCAAGGACAAGCCGTGGTTCGTTGGCGCCGTCGTGGAGCGGGAGGCACTGGCCTCCACCGCGATGGACGGCGGCGTGGCTTTTTTGCACACGAGGCAACGGAACGCCAAGAAGATCGCGCGGCCCTTCATCGTGGTAGGGCGGAGCCACCAAGGGATCGATTTTGGCGCCCCCGACGGGAAGCCGACCTACCTCTTTTTTCTCCTTGGGCTCAAGTTCGACAAGCTCCACTTGCCCATTCTCGGGCGCCTGGCAAGGATTCTCAAGCGGCCGGAGATCGTTAGGACCCTGCGAGCGGCCCCTACCCTGCAGCGCATTCGCGACACGCTTCTTCATGAAGATCAACGGAGCTTGGCCGCGTCCTCCAAGAACGGGCGAACCTAGAGCTCCTCGAGGACGTGGGCGTGTAGGACGCCATTGGTCGCGACGGCATTGCCGGACGCGACCGTGGGGAGGCCCGTGAAATCAGTGAAACGACCGCCGGCTTCCTCAACGAGGATCTTGTGCGGCGCCAGGTCCCAGGCTTGGACGCCTGCCTCAATCCAGGCATCGGCTCGGCCTGCTAGAACCATGGCAACGCCTCCAAGGTCCCCATAACAGCGCGTTGATTGCGCCGTCCTGACGAGACGAAGGACCCCTTGGTCCCAAGGTTGGACAAGGAGCCGGTCCAACTCGCCCATGCTGAGGGTCGCCTGCGACCACTCACTGCAGGCCGAAACCTGCAGCTTCTCACCATTCCGGTAGCAGCCCATGCCGCGTGCAGCCCAGTAGCTCTCCCCGAGAGTAGGGATGGTCATGGCGCCGACCACGATATCCCCTTCGTGCTCCAGCGCCACGAGTGGACCCCAGAACAGGCCGCCGCGGATGAAGCCACGGGTGCCGTCGATGGGGTCAATAATCCACCGTGACTCGGCTCCGGCACCGTGGCAGCCGCTTTCCTCGCAAAGAAGCCCATGCTGCGGGAACTCGGCGCGAATGATGGACAGGATCGCTTGCTCTGCCTCACGGTCCGCGACGGTGACCGGGCTCTTCTCTCCCTTAAACTCGACCTTAATGCCCGGGTGGAAGTGCCGGAGCGCGGCTTCTGCTGCAGCGCTCGCTGCCCGGCAGGCTACTTGGAGAGCGTGGGCAAGATCTAGGGGAGGGGCCACGAGAAGATTGTAATTCCATTGTGGCTGCGTGGGCGGGGACTATTTGTTCCTTAGGTGCTGCGGGTCCACGTGAAGCGTGTCCTCCTGTCCGGGCTTGGGGCAGTTCTATCAGCCGTGGCGGTAGCCTATGTCATAGCGCCCGTGTTCGGCGTGCCACGCGTGGACTTCATTGGGTGGTTGGCGGTGAGCGTGGCGGGAGTCGATCCGTCGCAGCCCCGGTTGGTTGGGGTGAGCGGCTGGTTTCTGTCCCTCCTTGCCGGGGAAGCCTTTGCGTTGGGCTTTGCTCTGGTCTGGGACATGTTGCCCCCGCGCACGCGCCCAGTGTCCAAGTCGCTCGTCTTTTGCTCCATCCTGTTTCTCCTCTTGCGCCCGCCTCCAGAGGCAATTCCGACCGCATTGGCGTTCGCCGTAGTCCTTGGTGTGGCCTATAGGCCGCATCCCGCCCCTCCGGAAGAGGTTGGGAAAGCCAAGCCATTGGTGGGCCGGAGCCGTTAGCGGGAGTGGGAATTCCCGCGGCCCACTTGCACTAGCCACCGTAATTCGAGTAACTACTGCGCATGCAAGCCGACGACAACGCCCTCGCGGCGCTCTCCCAAAAGCTACGCCGCGATTCGCTCCTCTCGACTTCGGAAGCCGGAAGTGGCCATCCCACGACATGTCTTTCGGCGGCCGAGATCATGGCGACGCTTTTTTTTCGTGAAATGGCCCTAGACGCGCGTGATCCGTGGCGTCCGGGCACGGACCACTTCGTCATGTCCAAGGGACATGCCGCCCCGATCCTTTGGAGTGCACTCAAGGAGCTAGGCGCTATCACCCACGACACCAGTACATTGCGGCAGATCGACAGCCCCCTCGAAGGACACCCGACACCTCGGGTGCCTGGCTGGGTCAAGGTGGCCACGGGCTCCCTGGGGCAGGGGCTCTCTGCCGCCATGGGGATGGCGGTGGGGCGCCGCATCGCCGGAGATCCTGGGCGAATCTACTGCCTCCTCGGCGATGGCGAGACGGCCGAAGGTTCTGTTTGGGAAGCCGCTGCCCTAGCCGCCTACTACAAGTTGGGTAACTTGTGCGCCATCGTGGATGTGAACGGCCTCGGGCAGAGCGGCCGGACGATGCATGAGCGCGATACCGAGGCCCTGTGTGGCAAGTTCCGCGCGTTTGGCTGGCATGCGATCGGCGTCGATGGACACGACCTTGCCGCCCTGACCCGGGCGTTCGAAGAAGCTCGCCGTGAGAAGGACAAGCCGACGGCGATCTTGGCGCGGACCCTCAAGGGAAAAGGCGTGCGCCTGCTCGAGGACAAGGACAACTGGCATGGCAAGCCGCTCAAGAAAGGGGAGGAGCTAGACACCGCCCTGGCCGAGGTCGGAGCGGCAAAGATCCTGTTTCGCGTGGAGGCGCGAACCAGGGGCACGGCTGCTCAGCGCCCGCAGCCCAGTGGAGAAGCATTGCCCCCACCGCCCTATAAAATGGGCGAGCAAGTTGCCACGCGGGAGGCCTATGGCGAGGCCCTGGTTCGGATCGGGACGCTCGATCCGCGCATCGTTGTCCTCGACGCCGAGACGAAAAACTCCACATTTGCTGAGAAATTCAAGGACAGGTTTCCCGAGCGGTTTGTCGAGTGCTTCATCGCCGAGCAGAACATGGTGGGAGCCGCTCTCGGCCTCGCGGGCGAAGGGTTCGTCCCGTTCGCATCGACGTTCGCGGCCTTCCTCACCCGCGCCTATGACTTTATCCGCATGGCCGCGTACTCGACACCCAAGCACCTGATCCTCGTCGGGTCACACGTAGGGGTATCCATTGGTGAGGATGGGCCATCTCAGATGGGGCTTGAGGACCTGGCCATGATGAGGGCCGTCATGGGGTCGACGGTGTTGTATCCATCGGATGCCATGAGCGCCTCGCGGCTCGTCGAGCAGGCCATTTCCACGGGCGGAATCGTCTACCTGAGGACGTCTCGGCCAAAGACAAGGGTGATCTACGGCCCGGACGAGCAGTTCCCCGTCGGCGGATGCAAGGTGATCGGGCAGTCTCCGAGGGATGTGGCCACGGTGGTGGCCGCCGGCGTGACGCTTAATGAGGCCCTCACCGCGCGCGAGCGTCTCGGGCAAGAAGGTATTTCAATACGCGTGGTGGACCTGTACTCGGTGAAGCCACTAGACGTGGCGACGCTCCAGCGCTGTGCCGACGAGACTTCTAGCGTCATCACCGTGGAGGACCACTTCCCTTGGGGAGGAATCGGCGAGGCCATCGCGTCGCAGGTGGTGGCGCCCCGATTGGAAATGCTCGCCGTGCGCGACCTCCCTCGATCCGGCAAGCCAGCCGAGCTCTTGGCGCGGCACAAGCTCGACGCCAGCGCAATTGTCGAGGCGGTCAAGCGAGTGAGGAAATAGCCTTCCATCATGGCGTTCAGCGGTGGAAATAAGCGGCTTGGCTTCTTGCTCTGCTGGGCCGTGGTGTTTGCGGACATCGGCACATCGGTCTACTACGTGCCGGGCATCTTGTTCGACGAGGTGGGCTCGCTGGCGCCCGCCTTCGTGCTCATGACGGGCATTGCGTTCATCTTCCTCGCCGAGAAGTACGCCGACATCGCGACCCGATATCGCGAAGGGGGCGGCGTGGTGGCCGTGGCAGGGGACGCGTTTGGACCTTATTTTGGCGCGTTCGGCGGCATGCTCATCACCGTGGACTACTTCCTCACCACGGCGATTTCGTCGGTATCGGGATTTCAATACTTCGACAGCATCGTGCCGCTCGGGAACTGGCTTATTCCAGCGGTCATCATTGGGCTAATCCTCCTTGGGATCTTGAATGGGATCGGAATTAAGGAATCGGCGGGCGTAACCACCGGGATCGCCGTGTCCGCGCTCGTTGTCGACCTCGTGGTCATCATGATGGTCGCCGTTCAACTCGGCGCAAAGGATTGGGAGAGGATTTGGGAAGCCCTGTTGCAAGTAAAGACCTTGAGCCTCACGCATGGGATGGTCGGCTTCGCTGGTGCCTGGCTTGCTTTCTCGGGGCTAGAGTCGATAAGCCAGCTCTCTCCAGCCATGCGCAGCCCGAGAGACAAGACATCACGGCGAGCCATGGCAATGGTCGTAGCCGCGATCCTCGTCACCTCACCGCTTCTCACGGCGTTTTCGACGGTGCTCGACCGCGTGAACAAGGAGAACTCGGAGCGATTCATCAGCGAGCTCGGCTGGACTTTCGGTGCCTTCCCGCTCAAGCTAGCCGTTGTCGTCACCGCGAGCGTGTTGCTCCTGTTCGCGGCGAACACGGCCATCATCGGGGGTTATCACGTATTCCGCGCGCTGGCACGGCAGCGGTTCTTGCCCGAGGTGCTCGCCCGGCTCTCGCCCCGATTTGGCACGCCCCACGTGGCCATAGGCCTCTGCGTGTTCGTCCCGGTCCTCGTGATTATCTCCACGCGGGGAAACATGACCATGCTCGGGCACATGTACGCCTTCGGTCTTCTCGGGGCGTTCACGCTCTCCTCGGCGGGGCTTGACATCGTGCGGTGGCGTGAGAAGAAGCGCGGCTTGAGCTTTTTCGTCGGGCTGTTCACCACAGCGATGGTGCTCACGGCGTGGCTCACCAACATCGTGACCAAGCCTCTTGCCACGTACTTCGGAGGCGGCGTGACCTGCCTTGGCATGGCGGTGGCAATCGGGGTCCGCAGAGGCTGGTTTAGAGCCATCTCTGTCCCAATTCCGTATGTCTCCGGGCGCGTCGCAGAACAGGCGGCTGCCGAGCTTCCCCAGGCCGCAAAGATCTTGACTCTCGACGAGGCGCGCGAGCTCCAGCCGGTCTATCAGCCGAGGTCCATGCTCTGCTTGCGCGGCGGGCCCAATGAGACGCTCCTGGAGAGAACCGTCGAGCGCGCCGAGAAAGAAGGGGAACAGCAGATCTACGTGTTGTTCGTCGATGAAGTGCCTGGGCTGTTTTTCCCCGCGGGAATCGGCCCGTCCGACGAGGCCAACGAGGTGCTCAGCCGGGCGGTGGCCTACCTGGAGCAGTCGGACATCATCGGCATCCCGGTTTGGCGAGTAGGACACAGCGCGGGCGAGACCATCGCGCACACCGCGAGCGAGCTCGACGTGCGCCACGTCATTATCGGTACGAGCCGGCGAACCCCACTGTGGAAGTTGCTCCGCGGTTCAGTCCTTCGCGAGCTCAACCAGCACATGCGCGAGGGGACTCAGCTCATCGTGGTTCATTAGGGCTCAAGGTCGCCTATGGCGCCTCATGATCAGGTAGGCCAGGCGATCCAGCCACGAATCGGGCAGGCGAAGGAGTAGCTTGAAGAAGAGGGACTGGGGACTCACGATATACCGCCCTTTGGGGCGCCGTACCGAGAGTGCCTTCCAGACCGCGCGGGACACGAGCTCTGGGGGAAACGCCCCTGCTCGTTCCTGCTTGATGATCGCGTGTCCAACGGAGAGCGCGGTTTGATAAAAGGGAGAGCTCGGGGCGAACACGGTCGTCGCCTCTGCCCTGTCCCACAGCCTCGTGGCGACCGACCCCGGCTCCACAACCACGACCTTGATGTTCCGCATCTCGTTGATGAGGAGCTCTCGGCGCAGCGTATCCGAGAACGCTTCGAGCGCAGCCTTGGCCACGTGGTACGGGCCCATGAATGGAAAAATCAGCTTGCCAGATACCGAACTGATGTTAATGATGCGAGCCGAATTACCGTTAAGGAGCGGGAGAAACGCCCGGGTGACTTTTATGGGACCGAGCAGGTTCGTCTCCAGGTTATCCCGAAATACCTCATTGGGAATATCGAGGATCGGACCCCAGTTGGAAATGCCGGCGTTATTGACGAGGGCGTAAAGGCCGCCCGCTTCCGTCTTAATCTGCTCGACCACCTGGTTGATTTCGTCATCGCGGCGCACGTCGAAGAGCATTGCCTTGACGTTCTTGACTCCCTCCCAGATCTGGAGATGCGCCTTTTGCCGAACACCGGCATACACGAAGTAGCCCCGTTCCGCGAGGAACTGAGCCGTGGCTCTGCCGATGCCAGAGCTTGTTCCGGTAATTAGCACTTTCCGCATTACAGCCTCACTTCGGTTAAAGCTTGCGGGGCCTAATGTCCACCGAACTCCACGTCCGCTCCACCAGCGGCAGCGATAGCGTCTAGGCGACGAACTAGGTCCTCGGGATCGAGCCGATCGTATCTCGCCAGGATTTCCTGCGCGTACCAGCTCAGGCCGGCTCTTGCGTCTTCGGACGCCATGGCGGCTTGGATGGCGGCAAGATCCATGACCCTTGCCTGCCGATAGGAAACACGATTGCCTTGTCGAACGGAATTCCTGATTTCTGCCATCGCTATAGGCGAGGCACGCGACATCCGATGAGCGAGGGACAGCGCTTGTGGAATCAATTGCTCTGGATCCAGCGCGGCGTGGATTAGGCCCATTGCCTGCGCCTCATCTGCCGTGCACATCTTTCCGGTCATGATCAACTCGAGCGCCGTGGCTTCGCCGACAATCCGTGGAAGCCGGCACGTGGTCCCCGTGCCGCCGGGCAAGATGCCCACGAGGACCTCTGGAAGCCCAATTCGGTACTCCGGCTTTCGTGCCATGTATCGGATGTCGCAGCAAAGGGAGAGCTCACATCCGCCTCCGAGGCAGAGGCCGTTGATCGCAGCAATTACGGGCTTCGTGAGATTGTCGAGGATATCCAAGCACCTGACCCAGTAATAGGCCCCCAGTTCTGCGGGTGGTTTTCCGGCCAGTGACCTGATAATCAAGCGGTCGAGCCACCTCCAGCTGTCCGCCTTGCGGCAAAGCCAGTAGGTCATGCGCGACAACCATCGGGTCACGCGAGGGGATCTCTTGCGGACTTGCTTGCTGTGCCCCAGCGAGTCCTGGATGTCAAAGTGCGTGAGAAACGAGCCCTTCATCCCCCCGGTCAAGACCAGGACCCTCACGGATGGGTCTTGGCGCACGCGCAGCAGCTCGGAATAGAGCTCGCCAAGCATCGTGCTTGAGATGTAGTTCATGGGTGGATTGGCGAGGGAGAACACCGCCACCGGGCCTTCGTGCGTTACGGAAACCAATCCCGACATGTCGACTCCTATCGAGGCCCAATGAACGACATCACGGTTCAGAACCTCTTCGGAGGAGCAATGGCGCATCACTTGTCACGAGGGACACCTCTACACCGCCGTGCCACGCCCTACGCGCTGTCCTTCTCCTCGTGGAAGAATTTCCTCCGGTACACGGGAAGGCTCCTGGTCTTGGGCGAGGCGGTGAGGAAGGTGCCGTACTCCTTGATCTCCTCGAGCCGGCAGCTCCAGTACAAGGCGCCTTGGTGCACCGTGATGTCCGGACAGCCGTCGCACATGTTCATTCGCCCATCGGCAAGGATGTCGATCGGTTGGAGAAGGAGGATGGTCTGCGAGCGAACTCGCCTGAAGAGGTTTAGTGGGTTGCGAAGGACCGCCTTCAGGTAACTCCATAGAGCCTTGCGCACTCCCTTGTCGAGCCACCAGAAGAGAAACAGGACGGTCCTCGCGGCGGCGAGCATGCGTGGAGAGGGAACCGCCAGCCATGTTCCCTTGAACATGTGGTTCAGCTTTTGGGTCCACTCCATGAAACGGGGCCCGACGTAGCCGAGGGTTTTGCCCTTCATTATCAATCGGGTGGCAAAGGCCCATTTCATGCTTTTCGGGTCGCAGCTGCCGCTCAAGTAGGCGGCCAGGTTGAAGGTGCTGTTGATCGCGCGGATTTGGTCCACCACCTCCGGTGTTTTCAACGGGGTCGGATCCGTCATCTCCGGGTGGGTCCGCTTCTCCTCCATCGCCACGCGCTGGCCGTGAGCATAGAGGTCAAACCCCGGCGCGCAGCCGAAATCGCGATAGGTAATGAAATGAATCGAGTGGACACGGTCGGCGTTTTCCTCGGCCCACCGGACGAGGAGCGGTACTTCGTGGATGGTCTTGCGCGACACCGTGATGTTGTAGCCGCAGGTCATTCCACCTTCGGCCGCAACCATGTCTGCGAATTTCTTCCTGAGAACGTTGTATCCCTCCTCGGTTTCCGAGGTGAAGTCGCTGCGCTTTTGGGTCGTATCGATATGGAAGGTAAAGGAGGCGGCCCCGGCCTCTTTCAATTGCTTGAGGAGCTCGGGGGTCAGGGCCATGCCGTTCGTGTTGATGAGCGGCTTCCAGCCCATCTCGCGTACCATCTTCACTATCTCGACGACGCGCGGATGGACGAGGGGATCCCCTCCGGCGAGGCTCATGCCCTCGCTCTTTCGGAGCTTCTTAAAGGTCTCTAGCTCTTCACGGATTTCCTCGAGGGACTTGTGGCCGTCCTTGCGCGGGTCGCGGTAACAGCCGATGCACGTGATGTTGCAACGGGTCGTGATCTCCAGCCACGACATGGCGTTGTCGGTAAGCGACCATGGCATGCGGTAGAGACTGCCGTGATCAAGGGGGTCGGCGACTGCACGTGAACTGCTCGTCATGGTACTTCTCCTGTGGCGACTGCTTGAATTGCCGGAGAAAGCCCGTTCCCGGCAACACATCCACCTACTTTACGTGGGCCTGTATACCGAAGATTGGATGCGCCACGAAGAGAAAAGTGCACCCCGGTTGCAATTTGCGGAGGGAGTCCTAATCAATTTGTGGGAACGTATCGCACGCGGCGCTGAAGCGCTGGATGGCCTCCCTTAGGGATCCGGCCAGGTTACCCTCACAAATGGAGCTGAATACGGCGTTTTGCCCCGCCTGGGCCACGAAGTCCTTGAGCCGCGTGGCTTCGTCGGCAACTCCCATTGAAGACTGGCACTTGCCTGGACCAGGGCCCGCAATAACGGCGGTCGCCCAGCGTCCCCGGCCGCGCTTTATAGTGTCCAAGCGGTCGATATATGCGGAAACAGGCTGGATCTTGGGATCCGTGGTGTCGCACAGGTCACGGTTGTTGATTCGCATGGTGATCTTGCGGTCTTCCCGCGAGCAGTCATTTTCGTCGGTGAGGATGACCACGGCGAGAAGCGCATCGTCCCTGAGAAAGCCACGGTTCGTGTCGGCCATGCGGTCATGCAGCGCTAACTTCAATGATTCCAGGGGCATCTCATAGCTGGAACCGGCCGTGCCTACCTTGGCCACGCAGCTAAAAGCGTCGCTCACGCCGGGGTCGGCTCGCTCGAGCCACCTCCGCGGTATGCTGCAGTTCTCCCCGGTTTGGAACTCGCCATTCTCCCCGTTTTCCATGGGCAGAGGCCAACCCAGGAAGTCCATCGTCAGGTCGATCCCTGTCGTGGTCACGGCGACCCGGTAGTCCACCTTGGTTCCGGCTGCGGACACGAACTCATTCAGCACGTCGATGAATTGAGGAAAGCTGGCCGCCAGGTTGGCTTGCTCTTCAGCCATGGAGCCAGAGTTGTCGATCACGAACACGATATCCATCTTGTCGCAGGCCTCACTCCCCCGCGCGTCACGCGACGGATTCCCCGGGCGCGCGTCGCTGCGCGTTCGGCCTGCGTCGGGGCCACCGCCGTCAGGAATGCTCGGGTCTACCGTCGTCTCTCCCGCAGAAGGACCACAGGCCAGGACAAGGAGTGGAAGCCAGATCATGCGCATGTTCACCCTCCGGCAGCCGGTCGGGGCATCATATAGGGCTTCCTGCAATTTTTTGCCCCCGATCGCCTTAACGACCTATAACAACGTGGATGTTGATACGGATTCTGGCGCCAATACTCGTGGCTTTCGTTCCCCAGGTCGCGTCGGCACAACGTGAGCCCTTGGAGGTCACGGCTGATGAGGCGGGCGCGCCGGATGCCAGGGAGTTCGAAATCGGTGCCCGTCTTGGAATGCAGCTCGGCGTCGGTGGAAGCACCGCTGGAGGAATACGCGTCGGAGGGGTGTTCCTCCAGCGATTGACCCAAAACACCTGGTTCGACGGCGAGGTGTCGCTTGCCCTCGGGGCACGTCGGGCCGGCTGCGAGGTCACGGAGTGTGACCATGGGATGACCGACGGATTCGGAATGCAGGCACTCTTGGGAGGCCGATACATGTTGGCCCCAAGGCCAGGGGGCCTCGACCCCTACTTGCGAGCAGCGGCAGGCATTTCGGCAAGTCGCTTCTCGCGTGATCATGCGACCGGCCTCGCATTCCCAATCTCCCTCGGTGCGGGGGGACGTTTCCGGGTCATCGACGGGCTGGCCATGGGAGGGGAGCTCCTCCTCCAAGGGGGCGCGGCGCGATTTGGCGACTCGCTCGGCTATGAGCCACACGGCGCTGTCATCGTTCAGTTGGGAGCCGAGTTCGGCCTCTAATCAATCGCGCCTATCGTTTCCGCTGCGGCCTCTTGTGGTGCGCCCGGTTGCCTGGCGCGTTCGAAGCCCACAGGGCGTGGAGGAGCGAACGGAAGAAATCAGAGAGCTCCTTGCGACTCGTGGCTCGAGACGGCCGTGACAGCGCCTCCACCTCGAGACCGCGCAGGGCGGCGAGGATCACCCTGGCGTCCCTCTCTGGACCTTGCGATCCGAGCGCTTTGGCGGATCGGGCGAGCATTTCTTCCAGGCGAGCCTGCCAGTGACGGTAGGGCTCCTCGAGGGCGGGGTTGCGGCCGATCTCGAGCACGAGCTCCAGCTCGGCGATGAGGCCTGTACGATCGCCCTCGAGGTCGCTCGCCACCGCCTCGGCCAGGGCCGCGGCAGCCTGGTCGATCGTTCGGATCGGCTCTCGCCACGCAGCCTTCTCAATGGCCTCGAAGCGGGCCGTGGCGCGCGCCGCGTAGTAAATGAACGCCTCGGTGAGGAGCTCATCCTTCGACTTGAAGTAGTAGGTCGTGGCTCGCACCGACGTGCCGGCCTCTTGGGCAACAGCACGATGGGTGACGGCGCGAGGGCCGTCCCGGGCAATGACTCGGAGTACCGCCTCGAGGACCTCGGTGCGTCTACGCTCCCCACGCGGCTGCCGCTTGATGGATTCCATGGAACCGAGATGAGTTGAGCCGCTTGCCTGCCTCGGCCATGGGAGGGTAGAGCCGGCGGAACTCCTTGTAAAGCTCGTCGTAAATGAGACGAGGGCCCGGCTGGGGAAGGAACGAGTGCTGGGCAGGGATCACGTGCTTTATGGCCTTCATTGCCGGGAGAGCGCCCAGTGCCACCGCGGCGGCAAGTGCTGCGCCCAGCGCACCCGCGTGCTGGGGATCCGCCACGCGATCGAGACGCCGGTTCGTCACGTCGGCGAGGATCTGCAGCCAGGCGTCGCTGCGGGCGCCGCCGCCGATTACCCGCAACGCAGGGCATGGAAGCCCAACGTCTTTCGCCGAGTCGAGGATCCAGCGGAGGTTGTATCCAATCCCTTCATACATCGCCCGCACGAGGTGCTCGCGGCGGTGCTCCAGGGACAGGTTCACGAACGCCGCCCGCACCGTCGTATCCGGAACCGGCGATCGCTCTCCAAACATCCAGGGCAAGAACAATAGCTGCCGCGACCCAGGCTCTGCTTTCCCGACGAGGGCATCAAGACTCGATGGATCGCCTTGAGAGCCATCACCTGGCCCCAGGTATCGGGCGAACCATTCGAGGCAGGCACCCGCTGTCTCGGACTCACCGATCATCAGGAACATCGACGGATCGGCCGCGGCCACGGAAACAATCCCGCGTTTCGCCACGTGCACCGGCCTAGACACGGCGACCCCGAGCCAGCTTGACGTTCCCAGGTACAGGTGGCCGTCGCCGTGCTCGAGCGCGCCCGACCCCACGGCGGCCGCCGGAATGTCCGCCATTCCCATGACTACCTTGGTGCCTGGGAGGAGGCCGCATTCCCGTGCAGCCTGCGGCGTAAGGCCGCCTGCAATGTCGGTGCTCCTGAGAACCGGAGGCATCTTGTCGAGTGGAAACCCGACGAGGGCCGCGAGGAGAGGCGAAAACGAGCGCGTCTTCCGACTGACCACCCCCGTGCCGGCAGCGCCTGTTTGGTCGATGAGGATCCGTCCGGTGGCGCGGCACACCAGGTACCCTGTCGCGTCGCAGAATCCGTGGGTCTGGGCAAAGACCTTGGGCTCATGCTCGCGGATCCAAGCCACCTTGGCGACGATGTCCTTGCCCGTGGGCGTGGCCCCGGCGAGCGCGAGGAGCACGCGCTTGCCGCCAAGCCGCCGAATGAGCTTGCGCGCCTGGTCCTCTGCGCGGTTATCCATCCAGCCGATGGCTGGGCGCGTCGGCTCTCCTGCGCGGTCAAGCGGGACCAGGGCGAGCATCTGGCCGGAAAAGCAGATTCCCTGAACCTCCGCCGGATCG
Source organism: Deltaproteobacteria bacterium (assembly GCA_016210055.1). Lineage (GTDB taxonomy): Bacteria > Myxococcota_A > Polyangia > Haliangiales > SHYZ01 > JACQUZ01. The sequence continues at coordinate 80,953 of JACQUZ010000103.1, forward strand.
ACGCCGCTCTTGGACAACACGTCCCGGGTGCACGAGGTGACCGCGCGCCAGAAATCAGCGGGATCTTGCTCTGCCCAGTGAGGCTGTGGGTGAGAAAGGGAATACGTGGCGGCGCTCGTGGCGAGAACTGTCCCCGCACGGTCCACCAGCACGGCCTTGCTCGCTCCGGTCCCCACGTCGTGCCCGATGAAATAGGACATGGGCCACCCGCTAAAACGGAAGCGGGACGGTCGAGCACTTCCCTTGTGGATCGATGTGCTCGACATGGACGCTGTCCCCACCTAGGCTCCCGAGCTTGCGCGCAACCGTGAGGGAGAGGGACAGGACATCGATCGGTCTCACGCCGGCTTCGGGTGGGAACACCCCTTTTCGCTCGATGGCACCGCGCTGCATGAGGATGGCTCCGACCGCCGCTGGGATGCCGGTTCCCTCCCCAGCTCCGGCGCTCGTCGACGACAAGGAGAACACGAACGTGTGCGTCTCCCCGTTCTTGCGTCCGCTCACCACCACCTTCAGGCATCCGGCAGGTCCGGTCACGCCGGCTTGTTCCAGGAGCCTCTTGCGTTCCGAGAGGACGTGGGCAACCGAAAACTCCAACGGGACAATCTCTTTGCCCTGGACGACCAGCGGCTTCTCGGTGCAGGCACCCACCCGCGCCATGTCCTGGGTGAGATGAAAGTAGGAGAGCGGAAAGATGACTCCTAGGTTGGTGGCGCGGCGCAGGCCTGGGACAAAGCGCGGCAGGGTGACTGTCTCAGGGTGCGGGTACGGATAAACTTGGTACGTGCCGAGGTTGCGGAAGGTCACGTCCTTGACGAACGCCCGCCCGCTCTCTTCGAGCTGCCGCACGTTCACGAACTTCCCATCGAGAAAGAGGGGGATGTCATTCACCATGGCGAAGATCCGGTGCTTGACCACCGCCGGCCCCTCCTCGGGCTCTCCGCCGTGCACGTGCATGATGTCGACCGTCTCTACCTGGTCGAGCAGCATGTCGGCGCACAGTCTTACGAAAACGTTGGCGAGCCCGGGCGAGTTCCCCATGCCGATGAGCGCAGAGACCCCGGCGGCGCGGGCGCTCTCGTCCATCTCGAGCATCTTGATGGTAGGAGCGAGATCGTCGCAGACATCGACGTAGCGAACGCCCTCTCGGATTGCCGCGGCGAGGACCAGCGGGCCCAGCTCATAAAAGGGGCCTGCGCAGTTCAGGACGACGCTGGCGCCTCGAATTGCGTCAGCGAGGGATTCGGGCGAGCGGATGTCCACGTGCATTCCGCGAGCACCTGGTCTTTCGAGCGCGGCGGCGACCGAGCAGGCGTCCTCCGCCCGCAGGTCGGCAACAACGATTTCTGCGAAATCCTCGACGGTCGCAAGAGCACGGACAGCGACGGTGCCGATGCCACCACTTCCCCCGAGAACGACGATCTTCGACATGACGAGCTCCCTTTTGCGCGCGGCCAAGTTCGCGCTCGATTTATGTAACATTTGTTCCAATTTCGATCAACCGGCCACGGCCGGCCACGACAGGCGACTCCCTGCTTGACAAGGCTTCGAACAAAAGATGACCATGTGGTCATCTTTTTTTGATTACAGGGTGGAATTCATGAGCGATCGATCCGGCAACGCCCTGCGGTATTCCGAAAGCTCGCAGCGCGGCCACGTGGAAAGCTACTTCTTGCGTGCCAACCACCCGCACCGCCCGCTTGCCATCTGGATCAAGGCAACCGTCCTGGCGCCGCGCCCGAGGAGCGCCGTGGCAGAGGCGTGGTGCGTGGTGTTCCACGGCGAAAAAAAGCGCATCTTTGCCACCAAGCGAACTATCCCAGTGAGCCATGCGACGTTCTCCGGGGATCCGCCCACCATTCGGCTGGCGGATGTCCTGTTGGAGCTCGGCGATCCGGGTCGCACCGAAGGGTCTCTTTGGGGCGATGGTGGACCGTGCACCTGGAACCTTGCCTGGCGGCGTGACCAGGGGCAAATCGGCGATCCACTTTGCCTTCTTCCGTACCCGAGCATGGTCGACGGCCCGTTTCCGAAGAACAAGCTCCTCACGCCGGCGCCACTCCTGCGCTTTTCCGGCTGGATCGACATCTTCGGCGAGAGGATCGCGGTAGAGCGCTGGCCCGGCATGCAAGGGCACAACTGGGGCGAGTCGCATGCGTGGGAATACGCCTGGGGGCAGTGCCATTTCCACGACGCCAAGGGAGAGCCATTTTGCATGGCCGAGGGATTTACCGGACGCGTGCGCCTGGGCCGCCTGGTCACTCCGCGGCTCTCGGCGCTGGTGGTCCGCCGTGGCCAAAAGGAATACCGATTCGACCGCACGTTTGATTTCTGGCGGCAGGATGCGGAGCTCGATTCGAGCCGCTGGCGTGTCCATCTTCATGGTCCGGCAGGCGAGGCAATCCTGCACATGGAAGCGCCGGTCGAGAGCACGACCTGCCTGGGCTACTACAACCCAGATGGGCGCCTGTCCTATTGCCTGAACAGCAAGCTGGCGCGGGTTCAGCTGCGCGTGAACCCGTGGAACGAAGAGGGCTTCGAGTGCACGAGTGAGCACGGTGGGGCGTTGGAGTTCCTGCGCAACGAGCCGGACCCACGCTTTGATCGGGTGGTTTAGGTGAGGAGGTGCGATGGACCTCTCCTTTTTTGAGACCATGCGCGGCCACTTGCAGGCCGGAGATGGGCGACGGCATTCGATTGACTTCCAAGTAAAGGCGGAGGCCTCGGGCTTGCGGCACTTCCTCGAGACCGGGCAGGCGCGCCTGACTGGGGTCTTGCATGCTCCTCCTTGGGCGGAGCTGGCGCCGATGGACGGCGAGATTGCAATTGCCCCTCCGCAAAGGCGGAGGGTCATTGCCTACCGTTGTCTCTTCCGCAACGAAAGCGCGGAGGAGTTCCTCCTGGTGGGCGAAAAGAAGCTGCGCCTCCTGCATCCGATCGATTCCCTCACGCGGCTTCCCGTGCGCCTCATGCGAGCGGGGGAACAAGTGGCGCAAGGGGAGCTCCGCTTCGATCTCCGCGACCTGCCCGCCTTCGTGGCTTCTGTCTGGCCATCCTCGGGGATAAGTCGGGTGGAGATGCACCGGCCCATTGGCCGCGAGCCGGGGACCAAGCTTCTCTCGAGGTCGGAGCACGCCGTCCTCGAAGCCCTCGTGGAGTCGATGATCGCCGCCGGTGCCCGGGTTCCGGCTCCCAACGCGGAGTCGCTCGCCGGTGCCCTCATGCAGCTCGCCGACACGCCCGCCTTCGTGGTGCGCTTCTACCGCATGAGCTTGCGTTGGCTCGACGCGACGGCAAAGATCAAGAGGAAGAGGCGCTTCGCGGCGCTCACTCGAGAGGAGCGCGTGTCCCTTCTTGAGGAGCTCTGTGGCACCGCGGGAAAGCCCTCCCGCCGAAGGCAATCGAGGGCGGTCCTGCAATTCCTCGGAGTCCCTATCAAATCTGCGCATTTCGACCGGGACGATTACTTGGCGGCAATTCGCCATCCCGAGGCGGCGGCGCCTCGGGCGACATCTCCGCTTTCCGTGGTCCGCGAGCCGGAACCCAAGATCTTCGAGCGGGTGGTGAGCGCCGAGCAGCTCGAGTCGGAGAGCGTGATCGAAGCGGAAATCGCCATTGTCGGGACAGGGGCAGGGGGCGCTCCGCTCGCCGCCGCCCTCGCCCAGAAGGGGCATGCGGTGGTCCTCCTCGA
>JACQUZ010000099.1 GCA_016210055.1 Deltaproteobacteria bacterium
GCAGCGTCGAGGTGCGGCCGGCCGGCCACCTCTGGGGACGCGATACCTATGAGACCGACGAACTGGTGCGGGCGGAGACCGATGCCCGCGCCCGGGTGGCCTGTATCGGGCCGGCGGGTGAGAACCGTGTGGCCCTGGCGGCGGTGATGTGCGGCGGCTCCACGGCGCGAGCCGCCGGCCGCACCGGCCTGGGGGCGGTGATGGGATCGAAGCGCCTTAAGGCCATCGCCGTGCGCGGGAGCTACCGGGCGCCCGCCCACGACGAGGCGGGGCTGAAGGAACTGGCGCGGCAGGTGACGCCGCCCCTGCGCCAGATCACGACGCGGCTGTTTGAGCTGGGCACGGCCGGCTCGGTGCAGCCGGCGGAGATGGCGGGCGACCTGCCGGTCAAGAACTGGCGGCTGGGCAGCTGGCCCGACGGCGCCCGGCGTATCAACGGCACCGCCGTGGCGGAGACGATCCTGGCCGGCCACTACGCCTGCTTCTCCTGCCCCATCCGCTGCGGCAAGGTGGTGTGCGTGGAGAGCGGCCCCCATGCCGGCACCACCGCCCGCGGGGCGGAGTACGAGACGTGTGCCGGCCTGGGGTCGATGCTGCTGAACGACAACCAGAACGTCCTGCAGGCCGCCGGCGACCTCTGCAACCGCTACGGGCTGGACACCATCTCCACCGGGGCGGCGTTGGCCTTTGCCATGGAGGCCTGGGAGAAGGGCGTCCTGGGCAAGAGCGACACCGGCGGGCTCGATCTCACCTGGGGCAACTACGAGGTCGTGGAAAAGCTTTTCTTCATGACGGCCCGTCGAGAGGGGTTCGGCGACACCATCGCGTGGAGCGCTCGCGCCGTCGAGGCTGGGAAGTATCCACGGCAAGCTCTCGAGTACCGGATGGCGGTCAAGGGGCTGATGCAGAGCGATCCCCACGACGCGCGCATCATCAAGGCGTTTGCGCTCGGGCTCGCGGTGGCCACCAGAGGAATGGATCATCTTCGAAACCGCGTCACCCTGGAAATCAACGCCAAGGTCAACGATGACCCGGCATTCAAGCGCAGCCTGTATCACGGCGACGTAGCCCCCGAGCCGAACAGCTATCGCGGCAAGGAGATCGCCGTGAGAGCCTGCGAGGACACGTATGCCGTGGGCGACTCGGTGGGCATGTGCCGCTTCACCACGAAGCTCTTCAATAGCCCGTCGCTCCCAGGGCTGGAGCAGTTCTCCAAGCAAGTCGAAAACGTCACTGGGCTTCGCCTATCGCCCACCGACCTTCAACAAGTTGGGCTCAACATCACCGGGCTCGAGCGGATGATCAACTACGCGCTCGGGGCGCGTCGAAAGGACGACACCGTTCCCAGGCGCTGGTTCGAGGAGGAGCTCGAGTGGGGTGCGTACAAGGGAGAAAAGATCGATGGCCAGGAGTTCGATCGGCTCTTGTCCCGGTTCTATGCCGTCTCGCAGCTCGACGAAGAAGGCCAACCGGAACTCGATTTCCGCTCGAAGCTCGCTCAGGTGGCGAGCGGGTTTGCCGTAGGAGTCAAGGTACCCAAGTCGCTGAAGCAGCTTCCCGGGGGCGGCCTGGTCATCACGCAGCCGATCAGGAACCTTGGAGAGCTCATCGCTGCGATCGATCGCGAGGTGCCAGGTCTTGGGGTTCTTCTGCGAGATCACGCCTTCAACTTCGTGGTGAACGACGAGATCGTCCTCCGGGGTCAGGAGCAGGTGCCTCTCGCAACCGGAGACCGAGTCGAAGTCGTGATGGCCGTCTCAGGCGGGTAGGGAACCATGGGCAAGGGATTCGCATCACTGGCAGATAAGCTCGCGGACAAGAAAGTACCGTGCCGGGTGCGCGGCTGCCCGCGCGCCTGGACCTGGCGCTCCTCCGACCAGGTCAAGGCATTCTCCGGCGGCAACAAGGGGGGGGATCCGTTGTCTCCGCCAGCGCGCATGTGCGAGCTGTGCCATGCGCGCTACCAGACGCTCGAGGAACGCGCTCTACCGTGCTCCTCGCACGGCTGCTCAGGTACGGTCACGTGGACCAAGCTCAGCCAGATCGAGGCAATCCTCAAGCACCAGGGGGATGGTGAGCCTCCGCCACCGAGAATGATGTGCGACTCCTGCCGTGGCAAGGCACGCGAGCTCAGCGAACGCGAAGTTCCCTGCCGTGTCAGGGGTTGCACGAACACGTGGACTTGGACTGGGCGAGCGCAGCTCGCCGCTGGGATTGAGCCTGGCTCCGAGGCCGCAGCTCCGTCGAGGATGTGCGACTCCTGCAACCACGCGTACCGGGCCCTGGAAGACACCAAGCTCCCTTGCAAGGTGAGCGGGTGCACCCGCAGCTTCACCTGGTCTCGATGGCAGCGCCTCGAGGCTCAGGTTGCCGGCAAGAAAGAGCCACCGGAGCGCATGTGCGACGAGTGTGCAAGGGCCCTCGCGTTGCTCAAGGACATGGAAGTCCCCTGCCGCACTGATGGATGCGGCGAGACGTGGATCTGGAAGCGGGGCCAGCAGCTCGAGATGCTTGCCAAGGGTGAAGTCCAGGCACCCGCAGCCTCTCCGACGGCAGCGACGGCAGCGACGGCACCGCAGCGCATGTGCCCTGATTGCCAGTCCAAGTACTCGAAGCTGAAGGACCTGCAGGTTCCTTGCAAGCGGACCGGGTGCACGTCCGCGTGGACATTCAAGCGCGGTGCGCAGCTCGAGCGCTGGATCAAGCACGGCGAGCACCCCGACGCGCCTCCACCTCAGCGGCTCTGCGAAGGCTGCAAGAAGAGGCTGGACGAATTCAAGGATCGAGAGGTGCCGTGCAAGAACGAGGGGTGCGCGAACACCTGGACGTGGACGCGATTCGCGCAGCTCCAGGCCAAGGAGACCGGTCACGAAGGGACGCCGCCCTCGCACATGTGTAACGAGTGCAAGAGCTTCCTTGCATCGCATCCCAAGAAAGCCATCTCCTGCGAGAAGTGCCAATCGCAGATCGCCTGGTCGCCCGAGCTCCAACTCAAGACAAAGCTAGGCCTGATGAAGGAGCCGACGTTGTGTGGGTCCTGCCGGAGTGGTCCCAGTAGTCGAAATAGCGTGGAACGAGGACCGACAAGCGCAAAGTGACTTGATCCCTGACCGAAAACCGGTATAGGATTCGGCCGCCCCCATACGGCCAACCGGAGGTGAGACCGATGAGCACGCTACCCGTCGTGGAGGAAGTCCTTCGTGAAAACCGCGTCCCGATGGTCGTGAAGGAGATCGTCGTTGCAGCGGGTCTCCGCCTTCCCACCAAGTCGAAGACTCCGGACACGGTAGTGGCGCGCGATCTTGCAATGGACATCAAGCGCCATGGTCCCGAATCCAAGTTCGCTCGCGTCGCCCCTGGACGCTACACGTTGCGTGAATACGCGCTCGACGTGCTGGCGCAGGCGGAAACATCCATCGGTGGTTCGATTGAAGTCGTAAATGCCACCGAGTCGAGCCAAGATTCATCCGACGTCATGCTCAAGGACTCGCCAGCGTCGTAGCATGGCGGGCCCGAGGCGTGATCGAGCAGATAACGGACACGCCTGGCCAGGACTTGGTTGATCCGTCGAGCCACAAGCGAAGATGCGACCTGGATTCGCGATGTTTCGGGCGAGGTCTACGCTGAGTTTGGCGACTACAGTCGCATCATACCTTCTTGGCTTGCGCACCCGGGCGTATTGACCTTTGTCGAAGAAGGTGAGGCTGGCCAAAGGCGCGGGTTTATCCTGATCGGCTTCTACGAGCCTCCCGACATGCCTCAGGCTGGCTACGTAGCGGACTTGCTTGCCATTGCGGTGGCGCCCCCATTTCAACGACAGGGGATCGGCAAAAATCTCCTCGAGTACGCGATCGATCTGGCAGTTCTGGCGGGGCAGAAGGTCGCGGTATCCGAGATCCACCTCACGGTCGCGGAGACCAACCATGTCGCCAGGCGCCTGTTCACGCGCATGGGGTTCGTGGTCCTCGACGAGCACCATGGGGCGTACGACGGAGGGCAGCGAGCCATTCGGATGCGACGCGTGCTTGCTAGCTCGTCCTCGTAATTCCACTCATGGCCTCGACCGCCTTCAGCTGGGCGGCGATGTCGCCCGCAAGGAGCCCGGCCTCGCCGAGAGCAACCGCTTGGACCGCAGGCGGATCCGCCAAGCAGGTAATCACCACATCCGATGCTACGGCGAGCCCACTCGGCGTATCCGCCAGCGCGGCCCCTTCCCTTGCGATGGCCTCCGCGGCTGCACGCGTTCGGTTCCAGACGGTGAGCGAGTAGCCGCTGTTGAGAAACCGCCTGGCTAGCCGCGAACCCATGATGCCAAGGCCCGCAAGGCCGATACGCGGCGCGACGTCCTTCATGGCTCACATGTTGCCTGATCACGAGCCGGAGGTGAACGCAGGATGCATCGAAAGGATCAGGATCGGGCCGCCGGCGTCGAGGAAGAGCGGGAGGAGCGAGGGGCTTTTCGTGAGCCCGAGGCCGAAATACCCATCCACGGCCCGGATCTAACGGATATCCCGGGGCGACTTTCGGTGCCACCGCTTCCCTAGATCAGGAGGCAGGCATGAGAGAGCGGGAGCACGATCGCGAAGAACGGCCGCCAGCACGTCGAGAGGCCTACGAAGAGCCAAAAGCGCCCATGCCAGAACGACGCGAGCGCCCCGAATCCGAAATCGACAATCTCCCTGGGCGGGGTGGGTCGTCTGAAAAAGGGGGTACGTAAGCCGGGTTGCGCAGGGCGGTAGTCGAAGCCCTCAAGGTGACGCTGCTGGTCTTCTTGGCCATCGGCGCAACGATTGTCGTTCGGGCCACGCCCCTCGGCGAGGATTTCGATCGTTCCCTCGGCGAGATCGCGCGGCTTCGCGGTCGCTGGTGGGCAATCCCCGCGTTTGCCGGCTGTTACATCCTGGCAATCGCCATGGGGTTGCCTGGCACCTTGCTTACCTTTCTCGGCGGCGCCGCCTTCGGGTTCTGGCAAGGACTCCTCGTCAACTGGGTGAGCGCCAGCTTGGGTGCAGGCGTTGCGTTCTGGGAGGCGCGGTTCTTGGGACAGGCCGCGGCGACGCGGATCTTGAGAGACTTGCACCTAAGCGGGTTGGAGGAGCCCAAGACGGCGTTCGTCCGCTTTGTACAGCTGCGCCTGATTCCAGTAATCCCATTTGGTCCCGTCAACTTTGCCGCGGGCCTCACGAATGCGCCGTTTCTCCCGTTTCTCCTAGGTACCGCGATTGGCATCCTGCCTTCGACGATTGCATGGACCTATCTCGCCGTCGCCGTGCCCCAGGGGAGTGACGAGCTCCGGGCCGTCATTCCACGGATCGGCATCGCCTTGGGCGTGCTGGCGCTTTTCTCCCTCGTACCACGGTGGGTGGAGCGCTGGAAACGCCGTCGACCCTGACCTATTGTCCCCACATGACCCTCGCCGATGAGGCCAGCGCGTTCTTTCGGGATCTCCAGTCGCGGACCTGCGAGCGCCTCGAGGCGCTCGACGGGCGTGGTCGATTTGGCGCCGATTCCTGGTCGCATGAAGGCGGTGGTGGAGGGATTACACGGGTGCTTTCCCAGGGAGCCGTGTTCGAGAAGGCGGGGGTGGGTTGGTCGGATGTGAGCAGTGAGCTTCCCGATGATCTCACGCCGAGCGGCCATGTCGAAGCGCACGCGTTCCGGGCCACCGGGATGTCCCTGATTCTTCACCCGTGCTCGCCGATGGTGCCCGCCCTGCATGCGAACTTTCGATTCCTTGAGAGGGGGTCGACCTGCTGGTTCGGTGGCGGCGTCGACCTCACGCCGTACTACCCTTTTCGAGAAGACGTCATCCATTTTCATCGCACGTTAAAGAATGCGTGCGACCCCCACGGCCCAAGGCATTACGCTCGCTTCAAGAAATGGTGCGATGAGTACTTTTTCCTGCCCCACCGAGGTGAAACAAGGGGCGTAGGCGGGATTTTCTTCGACGACCTGGGCGGGAATGAGTTGGATCTCCGTGGGCACTTTGACTTCGTGCGTGCGGCGAGCGAGGCCTTTCTTCCCGCGTACGTGCCGATCGTCGAACGACGGCGGCAGGAGTCCTACGGTGAAAAAGAGCGGAGCTTTCAGCTTTGGCGCCGTGGCCGGTACGTCGAGTTCAACCTGCTCTATGACCGGGGGACAATGTTCGGGCTCAAGACGAAGGGACGGGTCGAGTCAGTCCTCATGTCCATGCCGCCGCTCGTCCGCTGGCCCTATGACGAAAAACCCGCACCGGGCACGCGGGAAGCCGAGCTCGCGGCCTATCTTTGCCCGACGGATTGGCTTGGGGCTGATCCACTACCAGTAGTACGTGGCTCTTGACAGGGCGCTACCAATTGGATATCTCCAGGGCATGTCAAAGAAGCAGTCACGACGGAGCGTGTCCCTCAACCGGAACACATACGAGCGTCTCCGGGCATACTGCGAGACGAACGACATCTCCATGAGCCAATTCGTCGAGACCCGGATCGGCGACTTCCTCGGTCGCAGCTCTGCCAGGGTCTCCAAGGACGTGGACGAAGGCCGTGCTCGCAAGGAAGCCGAGAGGATCTTTACGTTTTAGATTGGTGCTCGGCGATCACGACGGTGTGGATCCCGCCCCGGACGTTGAAGTCACCCACGACCTTCATCCGGCGGGGCCTTACGGCGGCCACGAGGTCGTCGAGGATCTGGTTGGTCACCGCTTCGTGGAACGCCCCTTCCTGACGGTAGCTCCAAAGGTAAAGCTTCAGCGACTTGAGCTCGACGCATAGCGAGTCCGGGATGTATTGGATTCGAATCGAGCCGAAATCCGGCTGGCCGGTCCGCGGGCACACGCACGTGAACTCTGGGCATTCGAACGAGATTTCGTAGTCACGGTGCGGGCAAGGGTTCGGGAACGTCTCCAATGTCTTGCTCGGTTGCGATGGCATGTCCTGTCAACCTCGACGAAGAGCAGTGACATATCACCCACCCGATGGGCGGGCAAGATCGAGTGGTTGGAGGTGCCTCTGTAGAGCAAGCGTGGCGTTCCTGGACGATGGTAGGTGCCGTTGCTAGACTAGATTCGTGGTGCATTCACCGCCGGCCGGCAGGCGAACCTCCAGAGTGGAGCTCACCGTGCCGCCCGAAACCGCCCGGAGAGGGCACCAATGAACGCTCGACCGCGGCCTGCAAGCCGCGGCTGCCGTCGCGAATCAGGTCGAAACGTCGGGCGCCGGCGCAGGCCGGGGGAGGAGACAAGTCACATGATCTCTAAGAAGGTTCTCTCGAAGGAGGTAAGCCTGGCCTAACCTCCCTCGACGAGGCGGCTGGACGAAAGGGGGCCTCTTGGGCCCCTTTCTTTTTTCATGCTAGTGCGAGGACTCCTTGAGGCCACTCGCAAAGGA
>JACQUZ010000008.1 GCA_016210055.1 Deltaproteobacteria bacterium
CATCACGCACGCCACGCCGCTCGACGAGAAGATCTAATGTCAAAGCTCCGCTCAATGAAAGAAGCCATTGCGGACGCCGTCCACGATGGCAGCTCAATCGTCATCGACGGGTTCACGCACTTGATTTGCTTTGCGGCGGCCCACGAGATCATTCGCCAAAACCGGCGGAACCTCACCGCCATTCGATTGACGCCGGACCTCGTGTACGACCAGCTCATCGAAGCGGGGTGCGTGGGGAAGCTCGTGTTTAGCTGGGCCGGAAACCCCGGCGTGGGGAGCTTGCACGCCCTGCGTCGCAAGAGTGAAGGGTCGGCCAAAGACCGCATCGAGCTCGAGGAATACTCCCATTTCGGCCTCCTCTCGCGGTTCCTCGCGGGGAGCGCAGGGCTCCCTTTCTGGCCGCTCAAGAACTTCGGCGGCAGCGACATCCCCCGCGTGAATCCTGCCATTAAGTTCATCCGCTGCCCGTATTCCGGCGAGGAAGTCGCCACGGTACCGGCTATTCGACCAGACGTGGCCATTATCCATTGCCAGCGTGCCGACAAGGAAGGCAATGCCCAGGTGTGGGGCCTGCTCGGGGCACAAAAAGAGACGGCCTTCGCGTCCAAGAAGGTCATCGTGGTCGCCGAGCAGATCGTCGACACGGAGGTGATTCGCCGCGATCCCAATCGCACGCTAATCCCAGGGATCATCGTCCAGCACGTGGTGCACGAGCCCTGGGGATGCCATCCGAGCTACGTCCAGGGCTTCTACGATCGCGACAACGACTTCTACGTGAAGTGGGAAGACATCTCCCGCAAGCCCGAGACGTATCGCGCGTATCTCGAGGAATTCGTCCTCGGTTGCAGAGACCGAGGGGAGTACATGGCCAAGATGGGAACGGAGCTCATGGACAAGCTCCGCGCCAAGGCACGCGTGTGCGAAGGGGTAGACTATGGCTACTGAAGCAGCAAGCCCGGCGGCGACTCCGTCGGAGCTCATGGCCTATCGGGCCGCGCGGGAGCTCCGCGACGGCGAAGTGGTGTTCGTAGGGATTGGGCTTCCAAACCTGGCATGCAACCTGGCGCGCGCCATCCAAGCGCCCTCATTGTTTCTCATCTACGAATCGGGCGCGGTAGGGGCAATTCCGGATAGGCTCCCCGTGTCGATCGGCGACCCTGCGCTGGTGACCGACTCGCTCCAGGTGGTCGGCCAGGCGGATATCTTTCAATGCTTCCTGCAGAGGGGCCTCATCGAAGTCGGCTTCCTGGGCGGGGCCCAAATCGATCGCTACGGCAACCTGAACACCACCACCATCGGTGACTACCAAGCGCCCAAGGTGCGATTACCGGGCAGTGGAGGCGCCTGCGAAATCGCGGTGCACGCGAAGCGCCTGCTCGTCATCATGCGCATGAGCAAGCGGAGCTTCGTCGAGAAATGCGATTTCATTACGAGTCCGGGCCATCGAATGAATGGCAAGACGCGCGCCGAATGGGGCCTACCGGGAGGCGGGCCCACCCGGGTGATTACCGACCTGGGGGTGCTTGACTTCGAGGACGGCGAAATGGTGCTCAGCGAAATCGCGCCCGGATGCTCCGTCGACACGGTGAAAGCCGCGTGCGGCTGGCCCCTTCGCGTAGCGCCTGAGGTCAAGACCATGGAGCCGCCGGACCCACGCGTGCTCAAGCTCCTGCGCGAAGAGCTCGATCCGCAGCGGCTCTACTTGTAGCCCTCCCGCTTGGCCTACCGCGTGCCCGTCTCGCTCACCTGGCCTGCGTACTGATTGAACTTCCTCGCCGCCGGCTCCAAGAGCCGCTGCACGCGCCGGAAACCGCCTCCACCGAGAAGTTCTTGACCTCGCACGGCCACGCGAGCCCCGGATGCGGGGAGGAGCCGATTGACCAAGCCCAGGGCGCGGAGCGTCAACGATGGTGCGAGGGCATGGACGAGCTTCAGGGTCTTGGCCTGCCATCCCAGGGTGACCTCGGGTTCGCGGCGGCGAACTGCTCGCACGATCCGACGCGCCGCGCGCTCCGCACTCATGGAAACGATGGGCAGGACGCCGCCCAGCGCGAACCAGGCGAACTCCTGCGATTGCTTCCCTTTGAAGAGCGCGTTCACGGGACTACCCGTGCGCATGAAGCCAGGAATGATGGTCGTGACGCTGATGCCGTCCTTGGCCAGCTCTGCTCGGAGCCCCTCAGAGAAGCCGACCATCGCGAACTTCGCCGCGTCATAGGGCAAGGCGTGCGGGACCGCGACCGTTCCACCAATTGAGGTGATGCTTGCGATCTGTCCGGCGCGCCGCTCGCGCATTTGGGGAAGCACGGCGCTGGTCGCGTGCACGCCCCCCCAGAAATTGACCGCCATGGCCTGTTCGAAATCGACGAGGTCCATGGTTTCGAGCGGCCCCACCTGAATGATGCTCGCATTGTTTACCAAGATATCGACCTGCCCGAACCGCCGGCACGCGCTCGCGACCCACGCTTCCACTTCATCACGACGAGAGACGTCACAGGTCTCAGCCAAGACCTGGGCCCCCATCTCTTCGAGTCTCTTGCGTGCCTCGTCGAGCGCGCGGGCGTCCCGGGCACAGATGGCGACGTTGCACCCGTTCCTCGCGAGCTCCTGGGCGAGCGCAAGACCAAGCCCTCGCGAGCCCCCAGTGATGAGAGCAGTCTTCCCACGAAGGTCAGCGGCGCGCTGCCCCAGTACCCGAGCACCCAATAAGAGCAATCCTCCTGCAGCCATCCACTTGAACCCGCTCATTTGCTTTCTCGTCAATGCTGGCCTCATGCCATGTTGCAAAGGCCCGAGCCTTGCTTCGAGGTCACGGTATGAAACGCAAGACCGAAAAGCGGGGCGCAATGACCGTGCGGGAAGCGGGGCGTCTCGGTGGAAAGAAGGTCCAGCGTGAGCGCGACCTGCGGGACACAAAGCAGGTGCGAGGACACGCCTACGACAAGCCCGGCCCGCCGAAGGGCACGGCCTTCGGTATCGCAGCCATCACCCAGGCACTTGAGGGTGTCGATTTTCCAGCCACGAAGGAGGACCTCCTCGCTCGCGCCGGTGACCGGGTCATCGAGTACCGCAAGGGGCAAGGTGTGCCGCTGAGTCAAATCATCGAGGACCTCGAGGAAGACGAGTTTCCGTCCATGGCAAGCGTGGTCGAGGCCGTCAGTGATGCGCTCAAGGAGGAGGGCTTGACCGGCACCGAGGCCGAGGAGCGACCGAGTCCTTAGGCTCTTGCTCACGCAACTCCAAGGGGTGAGGTATATAATGGAGCGGCTCTTCATTCTCGGAGGCCGTTCTTGTCTCTTACCCGCGACCCCAAGGTAGTGGAATGCGTCAACCGCCTGGAATTGCCGTTTGGCCAGGATGGTATCGACCCCTACGGCGTGTCGAAGGCAGAGCTCATTTACTTCCTCTCCATGCTCGCCTGGTTCTACCGGAACTGGTTTCAGGTCCGCGCGCATGGCGTCGAGCATGTGCCCAAGCGGGGTCGCGGGATGCTGGTGGGGAACCACTCGGGCGGCGTGGCCATTGACGGAATGACCATCTTCGCCTCGCTCCTGCTCGAGATGGAGCCCCCTCGCCTCGTGCATGGAATGGCCGAGAAGTTCATTTATCGCGTTCCATTTCTTTCCTCTTGGGCAAGCCGCATGGGGCACTTCGCGGGGCTTCCGGAACATGCCGAGCGCCTGCTCGCCGACGAGCGCCTGTTGCTCGTCTTTCCAGAGGGAGCACGGGGAACCGCCAAGCTGTACTGGGAGCGAAACTCCCTGGTGGAGTTCGGGACGGGGTTCATGCGCTTGGCCATCGCGAACCGAACGCCTATCATTCCTTTTGCTTTTCTCGGCGGCGGGGAGGCATTTCCCACGATTAAGAACCTCTACGGTCTCGGGAAGCTCTTGGGCGTCCCCTACATCCCGGTTCCCGCTTATCTGATTCCGCTTCCCAGGCCCGCTCGGTTGGAAATCCACTACTCGGAGCCCATGTGGTTCGAAGGGACCGGACGAGAAGAGGACGAGGTGATTTCTGGATACGTCGATAAAGTGAAGGAACGCGTCGCCAACCTAATCGCCTCGGGCAAGGAAAGGGTAAGAAGGCGATGAAAGTCCTCATCCCGGGCATTTCTGGCGCATTGGGGCAGCGCGTGGCGCAGCTTCTTCTCCAGGCAGGTCATGCTGTCGTGGGAATCGACCGTCGTCCGTGGCCTGGCCCGGTTCCCGAGGGGCTCGAGGTCCACACGTTGGACATCCGCAAGCGCGCCGCTGAGGAGGTCTTCCGCCGCTTTCGTCCCCATGCGGTCATCCACATGGCCACGGTCACCCACCTCACGGCGCAGAGCGAGGAGCGATTTCGGATTAACCTCCTCGGAACGCGGGCTGTCTTTGACCATTGCCACCGCCATGGGGCAAAGCGTTGCATCTTCGTCGGTCGCCACACGTACTACGGCGCTGCCCCGGACTCGGCCTTGTATCATGTCGAAGAAGATCCGCCCCTGGCGGTGACGACGTTTCCAGAGCTCGCCGACCTGGTTGCCGCCGACCTATATGCCGGCTCTGCCCTGTGGCGGTATCCCCGTCTCGAGACCATCGTCTTGCGGTTCGCGTACACGCTCGGCCCATCGCTGTCTGGGACCTTCGCCGCCTTCCTAATGGGGAAAAGGGTACCCATGGTCCTCGGATTCGACCCGCTGTTCCAGTTTCTTCACGAGGACGACGCGGCTGCTGCCATCTGCACGGCGCTGGACAGTGGCGAGCGCGGAGTTTGGAACGTGGCCGGGCCCTCCCCTCTGCCCCTGTCGCTGATTATTCGCCGTGCGGGCCGCACTCCCGTGCCCGTGCCCGGGCCGCTTTTCGCCGCAGCGATCGGACGAATGGGCTTGCCGCGCCTGCCACCGGGGGCCGTAAGCCATCTCAAGTTCCCAGTTGTTGTGGAGGATCGGCGCTTTCGCCAGGTGACCGGATTCCGGCATCAGCACGATGAGCTCGCCACCCTAAGAGCGTTCCAGGCCGCCGCACCCGTGAAATCGCGAAGGGGGTGATGGCCCGAGCACTTCCGAAGCGCTCGCTACCGGCACGTGGTTATAATGCGCCCCATCATGAGCCGCCTTTCGATTGCCTTCCTAAGCTGCCTCATCGCGATTCTCCCTGCCTGGCCATCCGCCGATGCGTGCACAACGTTCCTCTTTGAGCGCGGTGGGAAGTCAGTGGTTGGCAAGAGCTATGACTGGGATACTGGCCCGGGGCTTGCGGTCGTCAACAAGCGCGGCGTGGCCAAGCAGGCGCTACTCCTCAATCCGCTGCAAAAACCGGCCAAGTGGGTCTCGAAGTACGGAAGCCTGACCCTTAACCAGTACGGCCGCGAAATGCCGAACGGCGGCATGAACGAAGCGGGATTGGTCGTCGAAGTGATGTGGCTCGACTCGAGCGCGTATCCCAAGGCTCATGACAAGCCGGCGTTGACCGAGCTCCAGTTCATCCAATACCTCCTCGACAATTTTGCTACCGCGGCTGAGGTGGCCGAGCACGCCTCGGAGGTGAAGGTGGCCAAGGCCTACGCATCGGTGCACTACCTGGCATGCGACCGGACGGGCGCATGCGTCGCTCTCGAGTTTCTCGACGGGGCACTCGTGGTGACCGAGTCAGCGCGGATGCCAGCCCGCGTGCTCACCAACAACACGTACGCCGAGTCGGCGGCATTCCTCGCCAAGCTACGGGGCTTTGGCGGCAAGCAGGCGGTTCCCATGGGGTCGGGCTCGCTTGAACGATTTGCACGTGCGGCATCCCTGGTGGCTGCCGGTTCGAAAAGCAAGGGCCCGCTCCACAACGCAGCCTTCGCTGTTCTGGATAGCGTGTCGCAGGGCGAGATGAGCCAATGGAATATCGTCTACGACCCGAACGCCATGCGCATCTGGTTCCGCACCCACAAGGTGCCGAAGGTAAAGTCGGTTGAGCTCGGCAAGCTCGACTTCGCCTGCGCCGTGCCCGCGCAGATCCTCGATATCGACACGGATCGTGCGGGGGACGTCACCCACTTGTTTCAGGACTACTCCTTGGCGGCCAATGAGAAGCTAATCACTGAGACTCTTGCGCCGTTGCTAGGCAGGATTCCTGCGCAGGCGACACAGGTGCTCGCCCGCTATCCAGACATGCTTCGCTGCACCGAGGCGACGAAGTACTAGAGCGAGAACACTAGACGCCGTCGGTTGTTGTTCGAGCTGGAGCTGGAGCTGGAGCTGGAGCTCGTCGTCGTCGTGGTATTCAACTGCACGGATGGAGCTCGCTCTACCTGCGTGCTGGCCGTGGTCCCCTTCACATCCACGGAGCGGTTGAGTGACGTGGGATCGGTCACGACCGGCCAAGGCCACCACGTTGGGTCATCACTCGCAGGGCTCTCCCATTCGTAGGTTGGAGCGGCGGGGTAATGCTTCGCCACGCACGTCGGCTCGTCAAACGTGAGTCTCACCCCAGCCGTTTGACCTGGAGCCAGCGCGCTCACCGACATCGTCTCGCCACAAGTCCCGTCCATAACGAAGTACGAAAGACCGCCGGCTGGGAGGTACGCGTTGGCTGGGCCGGTCGCGTTTTCATACGAAAGGGACACTGTCGTCGCCGAAGTCGCAGCCTCACACCCCTTGATCACCACTTCCGCTTGAGGATCGCCAAAGAGCAGCATCCCGCCCGAGTACCACCTGGGGCTTACGATATGCCGCGCCAATTCCACTGACTTGATGGGGTTCAACTTCAAGGCAATCCACGCTTCCCTGGACGGATAGGCACCAGTCTCGAGAGGATATCGCGCCCAAATTCTGTAGAACCCAGAGGCGCAGGGAATTGCTCTTGCGGTGAACTCAATGGCCTCTCCAGCCTTGCGACCGGTCGCGTCGATATCCACGAATCCGTCGGCGAACGCCGCACTCTCAACCCTCACGGTGCCGGCGCCGTAGGAGCAACCGAGAACCACGTATCCCTTGATGTCGGTGGACGAGCTCACTTCGTACCCATTGATTACGAGGCTCTCCAGGTAAGCCCCAGCGCTATCGAGCCCTCCCCGCTTCTCGTTCAATCGATTGCCGCCAACGTCAATCCTCACGCCGCCAACCCCAAAGCCCACGTCATCGACCTTGGCAGCGTGGTTTCGGTACCAAGAAGCGGCGGGCACCCAAAGAGTCCGCGGAAGCGACGCGTCGGAAAACGTGTTCCCGTAATCGGTCATGTCCACGATGGCCCCCAGTTCACCCGCCGTTGTCCGAAGGTTCACGTTGATATCCACATCGCTGGCACAAATCCCACTGGGGGTTGATGGCGACCCCGCTGCCGCCGATACGACCACGCTCTCCACCTTGGGGCAGATGCCGCTGTCACGAGGCGACATCTCATGAACCCGAGGATCGTGGCCATCGCCCTTTTGGTTCATGAATAGCTTGCTATAAAGGTAGCAGTCCTTGGCCACGATCATCTGCTGGGGGTTCTCATACCACTGCCTGCTGCCGTCAAGGGACTTGATATAACCAAGAATGATGTTCCTCTCGTCGGGATACAGGTCGCCCCCGCCATAGCCCAGGTCCCGAAGCATCTTGAACACCGTCGTGCCTCCAAGGAACGACATCTTCGTGTACGCGACGGTGTTGTGGGCCGCTGCAAAGCGATCGATGGCCATGACATCACCCTTGAGCGCCATCTGCCTGTCCAGCTCGGCCTTCCAATCCGGCCGAAGGTATGTCTCGGGGTTGCTGGTCAGGTTCTTCCACTCGTCCACGGTCATGCCAGTAGCCCCTTGCACGAGCCAGTCAAAAAGCGCGTCCTTGAACATCTTGAGCGGGTCGAACGGCAAGAGCTCCGCGATGATGTGCGTGGTTTCGAAGATCGACGCGAACAAGTCCGGCGTACCGCTCATGGAGATGACGTGGGCGTAGAAATAGTCGACGATGACCTTCTTAGCACTACTGCGTCAACCGCATGATCAGCTGCCGAGGGGCTGAATACCGTCGCGAAGAAAGCTGGATCATTTCGATCACTTAGCGGTTTTCTCGTCGAGAAAGTTGGACCGACCGGCGATCCGTGGTTCCTACTGGACATGGA
>JACQUZ010000107.1 GCA_016210055.1 Deltaproteobacteria bacterium
GGCCGAGGGGTTGGTGGCGCGGTGGGTGGGGAGATGATGTCGGTGGGGCGGGGATGGGCGGGATTCGCCCATCTTTGGGCGAATTTCGCCCATTTTTGGGCGGGATTCGCCGAGACACTGGATAGTGCGCTTGTGTGTGGTCACGAGGGGGAGACTACAAGCGACACGATTGCCGGCCTGCTCGCCAATGACCCGACCGGCTTCGTCATAGGTCCAGGTCGAAACGACCCCGGCAGGATAAGTGAGCTTCATAGACAGGCCCCCAGCTGTCGTACTCGTACTTCAATGAGGTTCCCGGCCGCGTCAGTGATCACGATGTAGGTGGTCGTGGGCAAGCCCGTGGCCCGATTGACGCCGATCGCCCGACCCGCTTCTACGACGCGCTGGAAGTTGCCTCCGCGCTGGAGGACGGGCGCCACGCCCTCAGCACCGCGCACCAAGCCGGGAACGGTCTCGCCAGCGCTGAACAGGCTCTTCCCGGCTGTCTGTGCTCCTCCGGGAAAGTGTCTCGCCAGAACGTGACCAAGACCACGCTCGCCGACGTTGATGGGCTGTCCGGCGCCCCTTTGCGGCGAGTGCCTACCCAGGAAAAGAGTCAATCCGCTCCCATACAGATCGCTCGTAGCTTATCCTACAACCGTCGTCGGGCAGCACTTCGACGGACCGCGCAAACTGCACGAGTTCCGATTCGCATTTCCTTACTATGGTTTCAAGGTCGCGACCCGAATCGCACGCGAACGAAACGCAGACATTGAACTGATCCAAGTAGATCTCGAATCGAATAAAGTCATTCGAGTCGGGTGCCCCTGGCATCGATACGCCCTGCCGCAGTCTAGTCTCTATTTCATGCAGCAGCCGAATCACTCGATCATGATTCGCTCCGTAGAACCTGATTTGGCTCTCAAACTGACTCGACGACAGAGCGTACGTCTTCTTTGAGGATGCGGCCTCAAACGACCGATAGTCGGTATCGCGTTCCCAGGTAGCCGTCCGAATACACACGGCCGGCGCAGCGCCTACCGCTTCACCAGCCAGGAACAAGGAGGTCACACGCATAGAGGATGTTTCCTCGCTCAGTATGACGATGCGTCGCTCAAAGTAGACCGGTTCCCCTTTGAATGCAGCACTAATAGCATGAACGCCGGTCAACTTCGCATAGGCAAGCGCGCGCAGGTAAGCTCCCGCATTCCTTACTTGTGGAGGTCGGACTAGTCCTGCGGTCTTGCCATCTGAGGTACGTTCCCAGGGGATGTCTTCGCTCGACTCAGAGATTGTCATCGATATGTCCCAACCATTCCGCGGTTTCATCAGCTAGACCCTTCCCCTTGGCGAAGAGGTTGCCCGTTCGATCCATGAAAATGTCGAACCGAGACGCACGACCTGCCAAATCGCCCTTCAGGGTATGCGCGTCGAATCCTTTCTGCTTCAGGAAGGAGTCCGACAGTTTCTTGAGAGCGCTAGCAGGTTTCGGCGCCGCAGCGGCGCCCAGCGACCTAGCTCCGAAGGAAGACGCGCCCCCTGCGGCGCTTCTGGCACGCGCGAGCAGCTTCCCGCCGATGCCTGCCACGGTCGCTCCTATCAAATAGTCGCGAGTGAACTGGCCGCCGAATTCCCCAGCGCTGTACCACCCGGAGCACGGATCGACTACGTCATCTACATCAAGGGCTTGGCGTAGCTTCTTGGTCAGGCCAAAGGAAACAACGTCACCGAATCCAGCTGTGAAATCGCTTACGTTGTCCCATCCGAACAGGCCGATAGGATCGACAAAGTTAACTGGGTCATTCCAAACATAGGCGAACAGGTTCGAGTCGCCGCCGGCGAAGAGGATCGGGTCAGATGATGTCCATCGGCCGACGTGGGAATCGTACTCCCGCGCCCCAAAGTGCGTAAGCCCAGTTGCCTGGTCATACAGCCCCCCCGCGAATCCGAACGGCTGGAATCCCGGGTTGGTGTCCACGAGGACGCGCCCGAACTCGTCGTATTCCAATCTCTGGGCGACGTCGCCTGTCGCTGTGTTCACCACCAGGCGCGGGCTTCCGAGGTGATCGGTGACGATCCGGTACTCGGCCCCATCCCGCACCATGTAGTCCGGCACGTTCACGCCTCGGGCGTATACGAACCGGCTCACCACGTTGTGGTCGCCGTCCAGCTCTGCCACAGGCCGCAAAGACCCGCTGTACAGATACCCCGCGACCAGGGCTCCGTTAACCTTGCGGCCGACCCGACGGTGCGCGGCGTCCAGAATGTACTCCACGTGGGTCCCGTCCGGGAGCGCTACTGCCGCAAGGTTCCCGAAGGCATCATAGGCGTACGTCGTCGTTCCGGTCTCGTCGGTCCTCGTCCTGATCTCACCGTTCCCCGTGTAATTAAACAGGGCCGAACCGTATTGGAGCATCCGATCCTGGTCATCGTACACGCCCGTCAACGAACCACCGGATCCCGAGTAGGCAATCCGATTTCCGTTCGAGTCATACCCGTAAGTTGAAACCACGGCTCCGTCGCGCGTGACCTCGGTAAGGCGACCGTCTAGGTCGTACGTGTATCCGTGGACGTGCGCCTCCCCGAGCACAGTCTCGGTCTTCTGCGTGATCCGTCCTTGCGCGTCTCGCGAGTACACGACCGAGTACGGCGTCGCCCCGCCGTAGGTCGCCTTGTACGACGAGACCTCCCCAAGGTCACTGTACACAAAGGAATCCGTGACCCCGCCGAGCGTGCTCCCGGTGACCACGCCATTCTGCCCACTTCGCGTGAGCTGCAGCCGGCCGACCCCAAGAAGCAGCCCATCCTGGTCGTACCGGAAATCGACCGCGTCGCCGCCGTCGACGCTCTCGGCCACGGGCCGCAGGTCGTTGTCGTACGTGTAATTGACGTTCCCCTCGATTACCCCCGTCCACGTGGTGTCCTTCACCAGAGATCCATCATGCGAAAGCAGGATCGCCTGCCCACCGGGGGCAGTAGTGCTCGCGATCCGCCCGACAGAATCGTAGGCGAGGCCAATCTGGCCTCCGGGCACCCCCACCCTGTCGAGCCGTCCCCCAAGATCATATTGGAAATCAAGCACGGTTCCGTCAGGACGCGTCACTGCCACGACTTGCCCGTCGAGGTTGTACTGGTACTGGGTAGAAACGGGGCCTGCGCTCAAATCCGGCGGGACATAGCTCAGCGGCTGTCCTGCGCGATCATAGGTGAACGAGTGAGACGGCCTCCCCGGCGGCGTAACGCTCGTCATGTTGCCATTCACGTCGTAGGTGTAGCCAATCAGCCGTCCGTCGGGCAAAACCTGGCTGACAAGGCGTCCCGCCGCGTCCGATTCGTAGCCGAGCGTGCGTGAAAGCGAGTCGGTGCGCGCCGCGAGATGCCCTCGCTCATCATAAGTGTAGGATTCACTCCTCGCGCCCTGCTTCATCATCGCCAGGCGACCACGGGCATCGTAGGCGAGCTCCACAGGCAGAAGTCCTGGGACCTGCATGCTCACTGGCCTTCCTCGGCCATCAAGCTTCGTCACGGTCTGCCGACCGAGTGGCGTGCGCATCGTGACCGCGCTGTTCACCGAATCGAAGGTCCGAGTGAACACGCGCCCGTTCACGTCCGCGCTGTCCACCTGGGTCTTGACGTTGAGCTTGTCGTCCGGGCTTGCCATTGTTACCGAGCGCGTCATTGACTGGCGGTACACCAGTCCACCCGGGGTGCTCACCGTGAGCTCGCGCGGCAGCGGCGCTGCCATTCCAAATCGCGGATCCGGACCGGGCCGCAGCGTGGCGCGGCTTCCGTCGGGGCCCGTTGTCGTTCGCGTGCCGTCGGCGCTCGTCTCCGTGACGGTCGTGAGGCCGCTCGGTCCAGTAATCGCCCGCCGCATCCCGCCCGTGAGCAGGATGGTCGTGTCGTAAGTTACCGTGCGCCCCTCGGCTGTTTGCAGGGACACCTGCCAGTCCCCGTTATTTCCTTCCGCCCGGGAGAGCGCGGCGTAGCCGTTTTCCGGATCCGATTGGCGAACGAGGCGGCCCTTGTCGTCATACTCGTAGACGTACACCTGGCCCCCGGGCAATGTGACCGACGTGAGGAGGCATCCGGCTCGGTAGGTATACGACGTGGTCTCGCCCGCCGGGTTCGTTACCTGGGCAATGCATCCCTCCGAGCTCAGGCGGATTCCGCTAGCCTGGCCAAATGGATCGACGAAGCCAGTGAGGAGTCCGGTGTCTCGGTCGCGCTGGATGGAGATCACGTTTCCGTCGCCATCCGCGACGCCCACGAAGTCGGTGAAGGACACGGGCTTGAGGTTTCTTCCTGCCACGCGCGGGTACACAATGCGGGTCGCATGCTTGAGCTCCAGTACGACCGCCCGGGTGAGGCCATCGAGCGTGCGCAGGTGCCTGCCCCGATCGTCGAAGATGTAGATCAACGACCCGTCTTCGCTGGCAATCGCGAGATCGGTCAACACCATCCCAGGGAGGGATGGAGCCACCCGGCGAATATCATTGCTGTACGTAGGTTCGGCGATGTACAGGCTTCCGTCAGGTGCGAAGGCAAGCGCCGATGGGGCGTAGATCGTTGCCTGGAGCGCAACGCCACCGTCTCCCGTGTGACCGGGCTGCCCGGTGCCAAGCACTGGCCGCACGAACTCGTCCGCGCCGATTTTCCGGACGCGATGATTGCCAGAGTCGGCGAAAAACAGGTTGCCGGCCGCGTCTACCGCAAGCGCATTCACCTCGGCGACCTGGGTCTGATCTCCCTTTCCTCCGTTTCCGTTGTAGCCCCGAACTCCAGTGCCGACGACGGTCGAAATCGTACCGCCCGAGCCTATCCTCCGAATGCGCGCGTTGTTCCAGTCGGAGACGTATAGGTCTCCACCTGGCGATACCGCAAGGGCAGTGGGGGCGTAGAACATGGCTCGCCGGGCCGCCTTGCCGTCCCCAAAGTACCCCTGCACCACCTCGTCGAAGGCCTCGCACATGCCCGAGACGCAGGACCTGGTGTCGCTGTTCCCATTCAGGTCGAACTTGTTCGCACAAGTCTCCCAGGCCTCCGTCCGGGGTGTCCCGATCGGGCAGGCGTGGCTGCATTGGGTCGTGAAGCCGCATTCCTGGTTGTCACAACCGATTCGGCCTTGCCACTTGGTACCCGTCCACTCGGTGATGTCATAGCAAGGCTCGGCGACTTCCGGGGGAATGACGACGTTGTTGTCCCTGCGACCCGCATAGCGATAGATGATCCCGTCCGGGCGCACGGCACGGATTCGGTTGTTGGCGCTGTCGGCGATGTACAGGGTACCTCGATAAAGCGCCAGGCCCATCGGCCGATAGAGGCGAGCGTCGAGTGCGGGACGGTTGTCTCCACTTCGTCCTGCCGCACCAATTCCCGCGACGCGCCGGATGATGCCGTTCGGGTCCACCTTGCGCACCTGGTGATAGCCGGGCTCGGAGAAGAAAAGGCTTCCGTCCGGGGCCAAGGCCAGCGAGTGCGGGTTGATGGTCGCCTGGAGCGCCGGGCCATCGTCCCCCGTCGGGGTTCCCGTGTAGCCCGTTCCCGCGTAAGTCGTAATGATGCCGGCTGGACCAATCCTGCGGATCTTCCCTGCGGTGGCCACGTAGACGGTGCCATCTGAACCCACGGCAAGCCCGGTTGGATTCGAAAGCGCCGCCTGCGAAGCTGGACCGCCGTCTCCGGCATGCGACCATCCGCGGTACCCGGCGAAGGTCGTGACGGTATTGCCCACGGCATCCACGGGCCGGATCTTCCCGGTCCCGTGGTACATGATGCGGCCGTACACGTCGTAGGCGTGCTGGAACGGCAGCAGGAACCCTCCGACGCCCAAGCCCATGGCATTGAACGCTCCGATCGATCCACGCCACTCCTGCCAGAGGGTAAGCTCACAAAGACGGCGCACGTCTTCGGCGCCATCTCGCTCGAGGCCCTCGACGAGGAGGGCAAGGCATGGCTTGGCAAGAGCTGCCACCGGATCGAGCTCTTTCGCCGCCCGCCCTACTCGCCAAATTTCAACCCCACGGAGGGCGCCTGGAAGGAGACCAAGAAGCTGACCGCACAACCTTTTCTTTCACACGACCGACGAGCGCGACGCTGCCCAACCATGGCGGACCCCGCCCATTCATGGGCGAATCTCGCCCAATTTTGGGCGGGACCCGCCCAAAATCTTGTCCCGCCATCCGGCGCAAGCAAGAATACGGGCCATGGCACGCCCATCGTCCCGCAAAGCAGTGGTCGCCAGGAAGGCCACCCCCAGGAAGACCGCCGCCGGAGCAATCGGCCGCGAAATCGTCACCCGGCTCAGGCGCGCGAGCGAAGCCAGGCGCAACGAGTACGAAGTGGTCATGGGTCGCATCCGAAGGCTGCGCGCAGAGGGATCCCAGTCGTTCGACGAGCTCTGGGAGACCGTGGCAGAAGTGGTCGAGGGAGAACCGCCCCTATTCACCGCGGGTGGGCACACGAACGTGGACTCCTTCATCAAGAAGGAGCTCCCCGGCGAGACCAGGCGCTCGGTGACCCGCAACGTCCTCGTCGCCCGCTCCTTCACCCCAGCCGACGAAGCTCGGCATGGCATCGGGTTCCTGGAGGAGGTTGCGCAGTACGCCAAGACCATCGCTGGCGCCGATGAAGTGCCTCGGGCCATCGATCTCGACCGCCTGCGCGTTCCCGTGCGCCGTCAGGGGAAGACCGAGCAGAAGACCGCGCGGGAGGTTACACACCTGGAGCTTCGCTCCGCACGTAGGGCGCTCGCCCGGGGACAGGGGAACAAGCCCGAACCGAACCCGCAAGAGGAGGCCATCCAAAAGGCGCTCCGCAAGCAGTCACGGCTCAAGGGCGTGACCGCACGGGTCCGAAAGGGCGCCGTTCGGTTCTCCCCCGTTCCCCTCGAGCACCTCACCGTGCTTGGCAAGGCGCTCGCTACCATGAAACCCATCACTCCCACCAAGCGCACCAAGCGCACCAAGTAGCGCGTTCCTCCCCCCAATCACCTGGCCAATCGCACGCAGTGTGACGTTGCCGTTGACCTTGCTGAAGCGCGCGACGCGGCGGTCGAAGGCATCATAGGCGTACTCGACGGACTTGTTGGTGCCGACGGTCTCAGCAGCGACAAGGCGGTCGAAGGAGTCCCAGGTGAAGCGGGAACGACCGTCGGTTCCGAGGTGGCCGTCTTGGTCACAGGTCATTTCTCAAGACATCTCACGACTTCGCTAAGCTCCTTGTCGAAGCTACCAGCGGCGATTCTGTAGGTTCGTCGTCTTTGGCTCTGCCAAACGAGCAGCCGCTCTTTGTCTCCGCCACAACCCACCAAGTACATCCGAGACCAGACAGTCGCCGGGAGAGTTGGGGAAACCAGGTGTCTCGCCCAGGTCTGTTCCTCTGCAGACGCCCGAAGCGCGTCGTGGAGTGCGCCAAAGAAGAAACCGTCGAGAATGAGTAACAGGTCCTCATCTGAGACATCACAGAAGTAGGGGTTACTCCTCGAGTTGTCCCTTTGTACGGAAAACAGGGCAGCTGCCAAGTCGTTCCGTGCGAGAGGCTCGGTTCTGAATAACTCAAGGTCATCAACCCGGACGCCCCAGATCCAACCGCCCGAATCGTCGCCCGTAAGAGACATGCTGAGGACGTTCATCGGCCTCTCCGAAGGTGAATCGGAACCAGATCATCAGGTACGATACCTGAAAAGTGAACACCACCGGCATTGTCGCTGAAATAGCGATACCAACCGTTTTGCCCCTTTCCAAACCATTCGCCAAGCCCGGCGCGCTGGGCGGTTTGGTATACGATCGCAGCATCAGGGGGTTCCGGCGTTCGAAAGGCACCCTGCGTTGCACGGGGGTTGTGCTGGGGATTCGCGCGATACGTCGGTCGAACGCGGTCTGCAACCTCGGCAGGGGAATATGGACTCCCCTCCAGCGCGGGCGATGGCGTTGTATTTCTTGCCCCTTCGTCAGCTAGCCCACCCGACGTGCCCGGCTTGATCGGTGGCGTGGCATCATCGACCAGGCCAATGGCATTCGCGCCGGCAAGCCCCTCTTGAATACCCGACCAAATGCCCCCAAGGATTGCCAGAACAATCTGTGCTCCCTGGATTGCGAACTTGACCTCTGGTGTGACCGTCGGATTCAGGTGTTTGAGCAGCCCGAACCTGCCTTCGAAAAACGGCACCTCGGTGATTCCACCCGGTACCCCGATCGAGACGCCACCCACGACGCCGCGAGGGTCACCGTTGGGATTGCCAGGCGTGCCGGCGGGTCCAGTCGAAGCGCCTTGCGGGCCACTGCGTGCACCGCCCCCAAGTTTCCGGGTGCGGCCGGAGGTGCCAGTCGAGCCTTTCGGGGTCGGGGCTGGCGTGGCCGTCGGAGGTCTTGTTTTTCCCTTGGTTCGCTCGGCAGCCGAACCGTGGGAAATGATCCACTGGCAATCGGCTCGGCCCTTACAAGCCTTGGGGTCGAAGGGATATGCCAGGATGCCGCGTGGATGGATTCCCCCATTCTTCATCGCCGACTCAAGCCCCAGCGGATCCGTGTAGTTTATCGGGTCCCCACCGACGTACGCCCACGGGTTGAAGCTGTCGACGTACCCCAGCGGGTCCTGCGTGAGGAATGACCGCAGCTTGGGGCTGTAGTACCGATTCTTGTAGTAGTACAGGCCAGTCTCCGCGTCGCGGAGTTGGCCGTTGTAGCCGTAGTCGATCCACGTCGTGCACACGGTGAGGCCGGTTTCCTCGCAGGCGAGCTGGCCTGCGGGGCCATACACCTTCGCATTGCCGTAGGCGTCATATTCATAGCGCTCAGCCGGGCGGGCATTCTTGCCGACGAGGACGCCGGCGACGTTGCCCTGGATGTCGTAGTACGGGTACGTGGGCTGGCCGTTGGCTTCGACCTGGAGTGGTTGGTCCATGGTCGGGCCGAGCAGGGTCTTCGAATGCAACGCTCGGTTGCGGTAGGTCGCAATGGTCTCCCAGCCGGCAAGCGCAAACGTCTCGGTCAGCGTGACGTTGCCGCTGACCTTGCTGAAGCGCGCGACGCGGCGATCGAAGGCGTCGTAGGCGTACTCGACGGACTTGTTGGTGCCGACGGTCTCAGCGGCGATGAGGCGGTCGAAGGAGTCCCAGGTGAAGCGGGAACGACCGTCGGTGCGGAGGTGGCCGTCTTGGTCATACGTCACGGGCAGCGAGACACCGCCGACCGTGACGTCAGTGAAGCGGTGGTCGGTCGTGCCGGTCCTGCCGGTGAACAGGGTCGCGCCCGCGCGCTGCTCGCCGAGGAGGGTGCCCACGGTATTGCGCACGAAGCTCGTGCGGGTCGCCGTGTCGAAGCGCGCCGGGATCCAGCGTTCGACCTCGGCGTTCGTCGTCGCCGTGCCCAAAACCGACGTCTCGCCGGCAACCTCCGCCATGCCCTGCAGCCAGCCCGAGCCGCTGTACTGGAAGGCGCGAATGCGCGGTGCGACGTCGCCGTTCTCGTGCTGCCAGCGCACCATCTGCAGGCGCACGCGGCCAAGTGGGTCGAGGACGCGCTGCTCTCTAAAGACGTTCGTCGGCGCGGTGCACGTCGCGCCACCGCCGCCAAGGCAGCTCGGCTGCCTGCCCACGAGCGATACTACTGGCCGCTCGAGGCCGTCATAGCTATTGCGCGCCAGGTAGATGCGAGACCGGTCGTCCGCCTGGACTCCCATGGTCGCTACGGCCCCGCCCCGCCACGTGAGCTCCGCCCGCGTGGTCCCGAGCTGCACGGTCGTCACGCGGCCCAGGGTGTCAGTGGCCATGGTCGCCTTGGTTCCGTCGGGATACTCGAGGGCCCGCAGGGCGCCCACGGCGTCATACGCGTAGCGGGTGCGCAGTGCCGAGTGGCCAATCGTTGTGGACTCGGAGAGGACCCGACCGAGGCTGTCATAGACCAGGTTGGACGTGGTCCAACGAGATCCGGTGCGATTGCTTGCCGTGCTTACGCGGCCAAGACCGTCGCGGCGCAACTGGCGTGCACCCTGGATTCCCTCGACTATCGTCGCCAGGTATCCATCTTGGTACCCCATGGTGAGCGTCACGCCGTTCGCTCGCGTAACGCGGGCAACCCGACCAGCGCCGTCATACGTGATGCCCGCAGAGCGGTTGCCCGCTTGCTCGGCTGTGACACGGCCAGCTTCGTCATGGCGCCAGGTCGTTACGACGCCAGCAGGGTCGGTGAGCTTCGTGGGTAGGCCTCGTCGATCGTACTCGTGCGTCGCCACGAGCGTGGCGGCGCCGGCCTCGTCTTGCGGCGTCGCAGTGGTGGCGACCTGCCCGAGGAGATCGTACGTCGTTACCTGCGTGTTGCCCTGGGCATCCGTCGCCGACACGACGTTCCCGAGGCCGTCATGCATGCGCGAGGCCCGGGTGCTCAAGCCATCCGCGCCCCGCGTCAGAAGCTCGACGGCGAGCCCGCGCCGATCGAGTGTGACCTCGCTCGTGACGTGGCGTCCCTCGCCGCGCACCCGCGAGAAGAGCTTGCGGCCGAGGACATCCTCATACGAGAGGGCCTGATTGCCCAGCGGATCCACGGCGCGGACTTGCCTGCCGAGGGTGTCGTACTCAAACGTGTACCGCGCGCCTGCCGGATCCGTGATGGCAGTGGGCTGGTCATGATCGCCCAGCTCGAGCTTGGTCAAAAGCTCGTTGCGGTAGCCCTCCTGCGGAAGCTGCCCGCTTGGCACTGTCCAACGGCGGCCGATCTCACGCAGCCGGTCCCGCTCGTCCGCAACGTAGCGCACGAAGGCGAGATCAGTGTTGTACTTGTCGATCACGCGCTCGCTCGTCACGCGGTCGCCGTCGTCATGGTCGTAATCGACGGTCGTGCCATTGGGCCACACCTCGCGGTCCAATCGGCCGTAGCCGTCATAGACGAGCGTCGTGGTTTCGCCCGCGCCGTTGGCCACTCGCACCGGCCGCCCTTCGACGTCATATTCGAGCGACATGCTCTCGGGCGCAGCCGCACCAATGCCGCGGGTCACCGTCCTTGGCAGCCCACGGGTGTTGTACTTGGCCTCGTGCCGATGCCCCTCGGGGTCCACAGTGGCGACGAGGTTCCCCTCGGCGTCGTGCTCATACGTCGTGAGGACAAGCTTCGCCCCCTGGTCACGGCGCGCGATGAGCGTGGGAAGGTCCCCCTCGCACGTGCCAGCCTCGAGCTCGGCGCACGAGGCCACCACGCTCCCGGCCCGGTCCTGGATGCGTCTGGTGCGGCGCAGGCGGCCACGCGAGGCGCGATCGATCGTCTCCTCGCTCCATGCAAGGTTCTGGTTCTCGTCGTAGGCGAACCGCTGCTCGTACCCCTCGGCATCCACGGTGCGCACGACCTGCCCAAACCCGTCGTGCTGCATGGCCACCACGCTGCCGTCGGGGCCGGTCACGCTCGTCACGTTCCCGCGGTTGTCATAGGCGAACGCCTGGCGAAGCTCCGTAGCGCCCGCCTTGCCGAATTCCGACGCGGTCCCTTGGCCAAGGACCTGACTCGTCCACGACAGGTGACCGCCAGCGCGCCACCTTCCGTCCCGCTGCTCCTGCGTCAGGAACCGGGTGTACGACGACGACATGAGCACGCTTTCGAGCTCGCCGCCGTCGGGGCGATTGGCGGGGTAATAAGCGTAACCGGTAATCGGATTCCCCGGCTCCTCGACCGCCGTCACCTGACCGAACTCGTTGTACCTATAGATCGTCACGTGCTCCTGCCGCGCCCCGCTTGCCAGCGTGGCCGTCGGCCGCGTGACCCGAATCAGGTTGCCCGCGTCGCGATCGGTCCGGCCGTCGCGGTTCACGTCGCTGCCCAGGAACGTGAGCTTGGGCGAAAGCTGCGAAATGGAAGAAGCCCGCGAGCCCCAGCTGGCCAGGGTCGCAACGACCCGGTCAGCGCCCGTAGCCGACGCCTCCTCCATGTAGTCGTAGATGAAGCTCGTCTCGCGACCGAGGGCGTCCTTCACCCAGAGAAGCTGATTCCCGAGCGGCTCGTACGCGAACGACCAGGCGCGAGATGTCGTGCCACTGGTTTCCTTCTGGCTAAGCACGTTGCCGCGCGAGAGCGGGTTCAACGACTCGGCGTCGTAGGTCCACTCGAAGACATGGCCGCTATCGGCCTTGCGCTGCACCACCTCGCCGTGGAAGTTGTAGCGAAGGTGCGTGCGAATCCACCTCGGCGACTCGCCCGGTGACGCACCTCGAGCAATCACCACCGGCTCGCCCATGAAGTTCAGGCCGTACCAGGTCGCCTGCTGGAGCTGGTCGGCGAATTGCGTCCACTGGCACACCGCCGAGCGATCCTTGGTGAGCTCTGCCACCTTCACGGCGTAGATCGGGAGCGGGCGCGGCACCGTCACCCATGTGCCCGAGCTCCCGAAGCCGCCTCCACCGAGGAAGCCGAATCGGCCGTCACCACCTCGGTTCCCGCCCACTCGCGGCACGAACACCCGATCATACTCGACCGGCACGTACGGCCGAGCCACGTTCGCCCGCCAGATCTGCTCACACGACCTCGCCTCGAGCGTAACGCCGTCCTTCACCTCGGCCGGCACGTTATGCTCGGTAAAATAGTCAAAGCGAGCCCACACGCCGCGCTGGTCCCGCTCTGCGTTCTCGCCGTACTGCTGCGCGACCACCCGATCGAACTGATCGCTCGAGGGGTTGGTCTCGTACTTGGAGCGAAGGACGATCTTGCCCGCTGGATCAATGACCTCGGTCAGATTCCCAATCAGGTGATCCCGCAGGAGCATGTATTCAATGAACGCCTGGAAATCGTCCCCCACCTGCGAGCAGGTTTCCTTGGTGGGCGGATGCACTTCTGGCAGCCAGACGGACCGATACACGTCCTCGATGCTCAAGTAGCGGTACTGCCAAGTCGCGGAGCGCGCCGCCGCGACCCCCGGGATTTCCGGCGCCGAGTGGGTCACCGACGTGAGGAGGGACTGGGTGTCGTAGAGCCCACGCAGCTCCTCCTTGATGCCGAGTGCCTTGGAGAGCGTGCTCGGAATGGACGACGGGGTATCGAGGGTCTCGTAGGTGTACTTGACCGTGCGACCGGTGAAGTCAGTGACGGTTTCCAGGCGGCCGAGGGTGTCATAAGCGAAGCGCACCACGCGCTGGAGGGGATCCACCACCGCCTGGAGCGGGCCGCCGTCATCAGCGCCGTAATAGAAGTTGAGCATGTAGCCGTTGCGGTCACGCCTAAGCCGCAGGCGCCCGTCCCGGTCAAACATCGTGATGGTGCCGTCCTGCTCGCGAAGCGCCCAGGTGAACCTTCCCCCGTCGGCATCGTGGATTACCGTCGAGTAGTTCCCGGGCTCCGGGATAAACACCAGGGTCTTGGCGTCCTGGTAATAGATCCGGCTCACCGGGCCCGTCTCGTGCGCCACGCAGCGCACGGTGGGGAGCGCCTCGACGCAGTGCTTCGGCAAGCGCGTGACGTCCGGGTAATATTCGGTCACCGGCACGATGCGCTCCTCGTAGGAGTGCCACCAGTTGCGGCCGAGAGCGCCTTGCGAAATGCCGCCCGAGTTGTAGAAGCGCTGGAGCTTGAAATGAAGCGAGCTGCCCGGAGCTGCGGGGATCGCCAGGTCTACCGCGCCGTCGACGAGCTGCCCGGAACCCACGGCCACGGGATCGCCTTCCTTGGTGTCTTCGTTGCGCTTGAGGAAGAGCGGCGGCTGCAGCTTCCCGTCGGGCTTGCGCGCCTCGGGGCAGTTCTGCTTGCGCAGGCACACAATGCGCTCGTTCTGACCGCGCGGCGGCCCACTCGCCTGTGCGCCCGGCACGCCCAATGTCGTCGGCGTGGGCTCGGGTGACGTACCGTGGCCGTCTCGCCGGCGTGCGTCTTCGTTGGCGATACGTCGTGCTTCTTCGGCCTGGCGGTGCGCTTGCTCCGTGGCCTCCTTGGCCGCAGCGATTCGCTCTTTCTCGTCGGCGTCCTCTTCTTCAGCCGTGGACGACTTGGGAAGCGGGATCCCCTCGGAGCAGCCACTCACCGGGCGCCAATTGGAGTCAAGGCAGACCCCCACTCCCTCGGTCGTCCGATAGCGAAAACACGACCCGCTCTCGTCGCACTTCAAGCAATTGCTCCCCGACGACGTGATCTGGCAATAGCTGCCGTCAGGCTGGCACCTAACGCCGCCGCCGTTCTGCTGACAGGTCGCGAGGGCGGAACCGCCAGGATTGAAGATCGCAAAGAGCTCCAGGACGTCGAGCGTCTGGTCATTCGTGCACTCCTCGTCGAGCGTCGTCGCGTACTTGCACTTCTCAGGCACGCTGGGGAGACCCGAGTTTCGGTCTCCAGGATTCACCTGCCACAGGTCCGGATCAGGCCTGCACACCCTCGGGTCGCAGCCAGGCAGGTGGACCAGCGGCGGCCGCGTCTCCGCGCACATGCTGTCCTCGATCTCCGATGGCGGAGGGTTCATGCACTCGATGTCCGAGCCGCCTTCTTTGGGGAAGCACTCGCCCCAGTGGCACTTGGGCCGTTCACGGGGACCATCGGGAAGCGTGGTCTTGATGGGGCCGTCTGGGTCCTTGGGGTCAGGCGGAAGATCGCTGTCGCAGATCCAGTCCCGATCGTGACAGGGAGGGCACGGCGGCTTGAAGAGCCCTTCGGGTGCCCCGAGGGGGCCTGCGGTGCCTGTTACGGAGACGACGCGTTCATTGGAAGTGCCCGCGGCCAAGGCAAGGCCGAGGACGGCGGCGAGCACGGCAAGAATGGAAAGGACCAACCAGTTGCTGCGGGTGGGACGATCCGGCATGGACTGCATCTTTCGTTGAACCATTAACGCCGCGCGGTCGTATCCTGGCGGCGAGCGCCCGTCAAGCGACGAAGGTCACATGTCCAACGATTAAGTCACGTGCTGCCCCACCATGGCGGACCCCGCCCATTCATGGGCGAATCTCGCCCATTTTTGGGCGGGACCCGCCCAAAATCTGCTCCGCCATCCGGCGCAAGCAAGAATACGGGCCGTGGCACGCCCATCGTCCCGCGGAAAGCATGTCATCGTCGACGTCCGGGGCATTCCGCTTGAACGCCTAAGAACCGCCTTGCGTACCATGGCGGCCGCGGTGCCCTAGCGTACCCGCGGAGCGATGGAACTACGGTCAGCCGTAGTTCGTCCACGAGTACGACTACCGGCTCGCCGGCTGGGCAGGCCGACCCGGACGTGGTGGAATCGTTCCCATGTGATGCCTACGTTCCCCGACGCCGGCGCGGGACCCGACATCCGCTGGTGCTAGGCACGTCGCCGCACCGCCACGGCGTGCGGGGACCGGGTTCCATCGAGTGATCCGCCGTAGCCTGCAAGGGCGCCGCTCACCACTTGTCCGGCGGGGCCGGTACCTCGGCGACCGAAACCAGGCCGTGGCGGCGCCAGCCCGTCGTGATGAGCCACAGCCGCGCAGGCCACACC
>JACQUZ010000101.1 GCA_016210055.1 Deltaproteobacteria bacterium
CCGCTCCTCGCTGCGGCAGCCGCTCGCCAGGTCGCTCGGCTGCCCCTCGCTCCAGGGGCTCGTTCCCGGCTGCCTTCGCTCGTAGCTCTTGTCGAACCGCTCCTCGCTGCGGCAGCCGCTCGCCAGGTCGCTCGGCTGCCCCTCGCTCCAGGGGCTCGTTCCCGGCTGCCTTCGCTCGTAGCATCATCTACTTATCTCCCGCCGCGCGCAGGGCCAGGCCCAAGCCAACCATGGCCTCGGGCGAATGGGCCCGGAGGAAGGCCTGGTCGAGCTTCGCGTCAAGCTGCACGTTCTTCCACGCGTCCAAGACCTCCACCGTCAAGCGGGACCGCTTCTCGATGGCCCGGTGCAGCGCGCCGACCTTGGCCGATCCGCCGGACAGGTAGATCTTGGTCACGCTGGCGTCGGCGCTGGTCGCGAGGAAGAAGTCGAGCGAACGCTGGAACTCACCGGACATGACATCGGCCACGCTCTCCATGATTCGTTCGACTTCTTGCGGAACTACGCCGTGCTCCTCGAGCGAGCCGCCCACCTTGTAGGCTTCGGCCTCGTCGTGGGAAACATTGAGTTGTTTTTGGATCTCCTCGGTGAAGGCGTTTCCGCCGATGGTCACGTCGCGGGTAAACGCCGAGATACCGTCTTTCATGATGTTGATGTTGGCGATGGCCGCTCCCACGTTCACGAGGACTACGGTCTCGCCCGGGGGGAACTTGTAATTCACCTCGAAGCCGTTTTGCACCGTAAAGGCCGCCACGTCGACGACTTCGGGGATGAGGGATGCCTCCCTGGCGACGGCGGCGTAGTCGTGGACGACCTCTTTCTTGGCCGCCACGAGGAGAAGCTCCATCTGGCCGCTGGCGTTCTGCCTGTTGATGACCTGGTAGTCGAGCTCCACGTCGTCCTTGGCAAAGGGGATATGGTGCTCGGCCTCCCAGGGTATCTGCTCGGCGAGCTCGTCGTCGGTCATCGGCGGCACGGTGATCTTCTTGATGATCACCGAGTGGCCGGCGATGGCGATGGCCACGTTCTTCTGCTTGAGCTTCATCCGCGACCACAACTCGCGAATCGCGTCGACGACGGCGCTCTGGTTCATGATGGTCCCGTCGACGATCGCCTGTGGTGGAAGGGGCTCCAAGCCAAAGTTGAGGAGCGCGACCCCCTTCTTGGAGGTCTTCGCCTGCACGACTTTGACCGAGCTCGATCCAATGTCCAGCCCGATGCAGTTCTTGGCCATCTTGGTCCGGCCTTTCTTCTACTGACCTACTGAGCCTGCCTCCACAATGACAAGTCCTTGTAAGGAGAGCAAATTTTCGCCTTACTCCCCTCCAAGCCCATACTCCTTGATTTTGTAGAGGAGCGCGCGGTGGCTGATCTCCAAGATCTTGGCCGCGCTGGTCCGATTCCCGCCGGTCGCTTGGAGGGCGCGGCGGATGAGCTCCTCTTCGATCACGCGCGTGGTCTTCTTTATCGACAGCTCACCCGAGGTTAAGACCCCGAGGATTCGGTCTTGTGCCTTGCGGATGCGATCCTCCAGGACCGAGGGCTCGATGCGAGGTCCCTCGCAGAGGACCATGGCCCTCTCGATGGTGTTCTCGAGCTCCCGCACATTTCCCGGCCAGCCGTAGGAGAGGAGGATCTCCATGGTCTCGGGAGCCACCGACTCCACGTGCATCCCGGCATCGGCGTGCTTTTCCCCATATCTTCGCACGAAGTACTCCACGAGCAGCGGGATGTCCTCGCGGCGATCCCGGAGCGGCGGGATCTGGATCGACAGGACGTTCAGCCGGTAGTACAGGTCCTCGCGGAAGCGCCCGGCGCGCACTTCGACGCCGAGGTCGCGGACGGTGGCAGCCACGACCCGCACGTCCACGGGGATTTCCTTGTTGTCGCCAAGGCGTCGGATTTCCTCGTCTTGAATGGCCCGAAGGAGCTTGACCTGGAGGCCAAGGGGCATCTCGCCGATTTCGTCGAGGAACAGGGTGCCGCCGTGGGCCTCTTCAAAGAGCCCTTTCTTGTCACGGCTGGCGTCGGTGAACGCGCCTTTTTTGTGGCCGAAGAGCTCCGACTCGAGGAGGTTCTCGGGGATGGCGCCGCAGTTCACGGCGACGAACGGTCCATGGGAACGAGGGCTTAGGTCATGGAGCGCTCGGGCGACGAGCTCCTTCCCCGTGCCGCTTTCGCCGTGGATGAGGACGTTCGTCTTGTACTCCGCCACTTTTTGCACGGTGCGGAATACCTGTTGGATTGCCGCGCTCTTGCCGATCATGCCGCCCAGGGCGCCAGGCGTCTCCTGGCTCGAGGACTGCTCGGCAAGCTGCCGCTTGAGGAGGATGTTCTCGCGCCGCAAGCGCTCGCGCTCCTCGGCCTTGCGCAGGGTGAGGAGCATCTCATCGGGCTTGAAGGGCTTGGAGATGTAGTCGTAGGCGCCCCTTTTCATGGCGTCGAGGGCCAAGTCGTGGGAGCCGTACGCGGACATCATGATGACCGTGGGCAAGCGGCCGCGCCGGGCGAGCTGGTCTAAGAGGTCCAAGCCCGAGCCCTTGGGCATGCGCACGTCGCAAAGAATGCAGTCATATTCGCGGGTTTCCAGCTCCGCGAGGGCAGACTCGATGCCAGGCACCGAGACCACATCATAGGACTCGCGCGACAGGAAAACCTGCAGCATGTGACGCAGGTTGTCCTCGTCATCGACAACCAGTATGCGACGTAGGGTACCTGTCACGAGTCGGACCACTGGCATGATAGAGCCGAGTGCAGGTTACCACGGCAGGCGTTAGCTGATCAATTTCGCAGGAGGGCCTTTCGCAGGACGGGCCGACGGGCCTGTACGGAGGGTGCGCCCTCCCGCGAAGATCTTGCCCTCGGCTTCAATCTGGGAAATAGAGGCCACCGTGCCTTCCTTCTCCCACGAGTTCCTTGTTGACCTATTCCGCAGGGCTCCCCGGCTCGCCCCTGTACTCCTGGACCAGGCATTCGGAATCAAGACGCCCAACGGTCAGGCCGAAATCGGCTCGGTCGATCTGTCCCAGGTCACCTCCCCTGCCTACTCCGCGGATGCGGTCGTGCGCATCCGTGGCGACGGAAACGTGCAAGCCGCTGCCGCGATCGTCGTGGAAGTGCAACTATCGACGGACGCCCGGAAGCAGCTGAGCTGGCCGGTGTACGTGTCAGCCCTGCGCGCCCAGCTTGGGTGCCCCGTGATCCTGCTCGTCGTTGCCCCGTCCGACGACGTGGCGGCATGGGCACGGCAATCTATTGATCTCGGTCATCCTGGGTTTCGCCTGGTACCTCTCGTGCTCGCGCCGTCTTCAGTTCCGCGCGTGACTGACGCGTCCCTCGCCCGGCGAATGCCGGAATTGGCCGTGCTGTCGGTCTTGTCCCGACCCGACGAGGCCGTGGCGCAGGCGGCCATCGAGGCGGTGGCATTGCTTGAAGAAGACCCGGGACGGCTGTATTTTGATGTGGTCTGGAGCGTGTTGCCGGCTGCGCTCCGGCACTCGCTGGAGGCATGGATGCAGAAGCAGGAATACAAGAGCGATTTTGCGAGGAAGTACGTCGCGGAAGGCAAAGCGGAAGGCAGGACAGCCGGGCTCGTCGATGCGGCCCTGAAAGTCGCCGCCGCAAAACTTGGCGACGTTGATCCTTCCGTCGAAGCGCGAATTCGCTCCCTCGAGGACGCCGGCAAGCTGGAGGATCTCTTGGTCGCGCTAGCCCAGGCGGCCGACGAAAAAGCGGCTCGGGCAGTGCTCGCGAGGCTGTAGGCCACGTTCTCGTGGTTTTCCCCGCGGCGCTGACGCGCCTCTAGCCTCACGGCGAAACGTCCAAAGCACGCTCCACGTCCTCCACGCTCCATGTCCTCTTGCCTGGGTAGAAGTGCCTGGCTATGATGGCCCCGCCGATGGAGCCCTACATCCAGCGCTGGAGCGAGGAGACCAATGCCAACCAAGTTGGCCCTTGCGACAACAACGATGCCACGCCGGCTCTACGGATGCCCAACATTGCTTGGTTTTTCGGCCCTGGGCGGACTGGAGCGAGAATTGCTCTACCGCCCGCCCTAGGAGGGAGTACGCATGCGTAAAGTTCCCCGTTCCACTGCGCTCGCCGCCGGCGCGCTCGCCAGTCTCGCCATCGCTTGTCCGGACCGCGAGGTCAAAAGGATCGATCCCGAACCGCAGGGCGAACATTACAAGGAGATACCGGTTGGGCAGAACAGGGATGTGGATATTTTGTTTGTGATTGACAATTCGAGCTCAATGTCCGGCGAGCAGACGTCATTGAAAACGAATTTCCCCGCGTTCATTAATGTCCTCGAGTCAATCGAGGGTGGCCTGCCGAATGTCCATATCGGCGTGGTCACTTCGGACGTTGGGGTCAATGGATACGATTTCGGAAACTGCCAGGGCGAAGGAGATGACGGGTTCCTGATTTCTTCGCCGCAGGCAGGAAATACGTGCACCGCGCCGTCGGGCACGTTTATTCGCGACGTCAAGCGAGCGGACGGAACGCGCGACCGCAATTACCCCGCAGGGAAGCTTGCTGAGACATTTGGTTGCATCGCCGAGGTCGGGGACGACGGCTGCGGCTTTGAGAAACACCTGGAAGCCATGCGGCGGGCGCTCGATGGAAGAAACAAGGAGTTCCACCGAAAGAACGCTTATCTAGCAGTGATTTTCCTAGCAGACGAAGACGACTGTTCCGTTACGGAGCAGGGCGGGATCATCTTTGACTACGACGAGCAGATCGATAACGTGTCGAGTACTCTAGGCCCCTATGACTCCTTCCGCTGCACTGAATTTGGCGTAGTCTGCGATGATGGCTTGATCGAGCGCACGACCAAGACCTACGGCACGTGTGTGCCACGCAAGGAGGATGATCTTGCCAAGCAACTCGTAGCTCACCCGCAAGAGTACGTGACCTTCCTGAAGAACCTGAAGGGCACCGGGTCCTCCGACGACAACAAGATCATCATTGCTAACATCGTGGGCAACCCCGATAAGCTTAAGGTGCTTACAAACGACAAGGGAAGACCCAAGCTCGAGCCTTCATGCCAGTCGACAAACGGCAAAGCTGACCCAGCCCATCGCTTGGACTGGTTCCGCAAGCAGTTCCAGAAAAACACGTTCGTCTCGATCTGCAACAGCGACCTGACCGACGCCCTAACAGAAATCGCAGAGCTCCTCAAGCGCGCGATCGACGACCCCTGCATCGAGGGTGCGGTCAACACCACCGACGCGCAGCCAAACCAGCCTGGCCTCCAAATCAATTGCGAAGTCGCAGACGTGAAGTTCTCTGGTACCGATGAGGAAGACCAAAAGCAGCTCCCGCGTTGCCCGATGCAGGACGAGAACACGCCTGTGCCATCGACCGACGCTTCGAACCCACCGCGGCCGTGTTGGTATGTGAAGGCCGAACCGACGAAGTGTGCAAGCAAGCCATCCCAGTTGGCGCTGATCGTTGACCGTAATGGTGCCGAGCCCGAGGATGGGACCTCGATTATCATGCGGTGCGCGACGGTTGGGGAGTAGGAAGCCGTGACTTGGCGGAAACGTTCGCGCGCCCGCCAAGACAAGTAGCGAGCGCCCTCATACGGAAGTAGAGGCACACGCGAACCCCGCACAAAACGTGCGGTCCCGCACATGTTGTGCGGGATTGGCGTGCGGGCCATCCTT
Source organism: Deltaproteobacteria bacterium (assembly GCA_016210055.1). Classification (GTDB taxonomy): domain Bacteria; phylum Myxococcota_A; class Polyangia; order Haliangiales; family SHYZ01; genus JACQUZ01. Next base: position 5,670 of record JACQUZ010000101.1, read on the forward strand.
TGCCACCAACATGCCTGGCATCCGCCCGCCCCCTGTGCTTTGCTTACACGCGCTGTAAGGAGGAAGTTCGAGATGTACCCGCAGAAGTCGCTTTTCGTCGTCGCCACGGGCGCTGCCGCGCTGGCCGTAGCCTCCACTGGCTGCCCAGATCGTGAGCTCGTGCAGATTCAACCCGAGCCGCAAGTGCAATCGACCAGCGTGATCCAGGTCGGGGCCAATCGGGACCTGGATATCCTGTTCGTCATCGACAACTCAGTCTCGATGGGGGATGAGCACGAGTCACTCATCCGCAATTTCCCGGAGTTCATGAGATACCTGGAAGACGACCGCCAGATTGTCGGTGGGCTCCCCAACGTGCACATCGGCGTGGTCTCGTCAGACGTGGGGATTGGCAAGGGCAACCCCAATTACTGCTCTGACCGCCCAGGACGCAGGCCGGGCAGAGGCGACGACGGGGTCCTGCAAAACACCATGAGGACGTCCGGCGTCGTGCCCTCATGCCCGCAGATCGACGGCACCTTCATCGAAGACGTGGCCGATGCTTCGGCCCCGGACGGGCGGCGCCGAAACTACCGGAATGGCTCGCTCGCCAACACGTTCGCCTGCATGGCCAACCTCGGCACCGAGGGGTGCTTCCTGGAGCAGCACCTCGAGGCCATGAAGCGGGCGCTCGCCCCGCAATACAACCCGGAGAACACGGGATTCCTGCGCAAGAACGCCTTCTTGGCCGTGATCATCCTTGCCGATGAGGACGACTGCTCGGCCAAGCACGAAGTCGTCTTTGACATGGACAAGGTTAACGACCACGAGCTCGGGTTCCGCTGCTACGAGTACGGCGTCGAATGCAACGGCCGGCGGCTCCCTTACAGCAGTGGCTCCTATTCCCAGTGCACCCCCATCGGCGCCACGAGCGGCGAGCGAGGAGAGAACGCGAGCGAAGATACGGCGAGCCAGAACTACCTCTACGATCCCCGTTATTACGCCAATTGGCTCAAGGCATTAAAGAGCGATCCGAGCCTCATCATGGTCGCCGGCATCATCGGACCGGCCACGCGACTCGATATCCAGGAAGACCTCCGCTACGGCCATTATGCCGACAACACCTGCCCTCCCAGCGGCGACAGCTTTGCCGCGCCCGCGATCCGCCTCCAGAGCTTCTTGAATGAGTTCGGCTCCGACAAGAGCCCGTCAATCAGCATCTGTGGAGGTGACCTCAGGACGGCGCTCAGCGAAATTGCCAAGCGCATCACCGTTGGCCTGAGCCACACCTGCCTCCCACCCAACGTGGAAACCACCTCTGGGCGAGCCGCGTGCGAGGTAATCGAGATCACCCAGGACGGCACCAAGAACCCCTTGCCGTTCTGCCCCACGGGCGGCAGCACGGACTCCCCCTGCTGGACCGTGCAGCCCAACAACAACTGCCCGAACACCCCCGACAACCTCGCCATCCTCCGCCAAGGCCCCCAAGCCGCACAGGGCACCACGATGGAGGCGTATTGCTCGATCAAGCCTTCCATCTAGCTTCTATTTCCTACCCCACCACCTGATTTCGCCCCGCCCGCTTCGCTCGATACAGGTTCTCGTCGGCCACCTTGATAAACGCCTGGGCGTCCATGGGCTCCCCATCCAACGTCGCCACCCCAACGCTGATCGTGACCTCGAACCGCTCCTCCTCGAACTCGAAGGCCTCGTTGCCCACGATGGCCCGGATCTGCTCGCCGAACTCCATGGCCCCTTCCCGGCCCGTCTCTGGCAGGACCGCGGCGAACTCCTCACCACCATAACGAGCGAGGAGCTCCTCGCGCCGAATGCGTGACACGAGCCGACGCGCCAAATCCTTGAGAACGTGGTCCCCAGTCAGGTGGCCGTGCTGGTCGTTGATGGTTTTGAAATGGTCGATGTCGAACATGGCCAGGGACAGGGGCCGGCCGTAGCGCACGCAACGGGCGATTTCGCGCTCGAGGAACTCCAAGAAGTACCGCTTGTTGTGAACGCCTGTCAGGGCGTCCATGATGGTCATGCGGTAGATCTCCTCGTAGTACGAGTTCTCCACGTTGGCGCCGGTCAAGAACTTGAAGATCGCAGCCCCAATCTTCAGGAGATCCCCATCGCGAAGCGGCGAGTCCTGGATCTGGGTGTCGTTCACGTACGAGCCGTTCGTGGACTTGAGATCCTCGACCGCCCAGCCCCCCTCGCAGCGATAGATCCGCGCGTGCCGCCTGGACACCGAGTCGCGGTCCACCTGAATGTCGCAGTCCGAGCCACGCCCCACGATGGACTCATCCCGCTCCAGGGCAAAGCGCTTCCCCATGTCCGGCCCAGCGGGATAAATGAGCACCAGGCAGGCACCTTCAGATCCACCCTCCGGCTTAATGAAGTGGACCTTAGTGATCCGTGTCTTCCATTCAGTCATCCGACAGAGCGCCCGCCTCCTTTTTATTCTCGACAAAGATGGCCTGTCAATGTACGCGCGAGTGTGATAAGGGACATCGTGCTCCGAGACGAAGCCCTACCGCTCTCGATTCCTGGAGATCACCGAGGAGTCCTCCTCATTCACGGGTTCACGGGCTCTCCGTTCGAGATGAAGTTCCTCGCCGAGGAGCTGGGCAAGCGAGGCTTCAGCGTGGAAGTCCCCGTGCTCGCAGGTCATGAGCGTGGGGATCCCGCCGAGCTTGCGCAAGCCAGGTGGAAAGACTGGTACGCCACGGTAGATCGCGAGCTCCGCGCGCTCAAAAGGCGGTGCGAGCACGTCGCCGTGGTCGGCCTGTCCCTTGGGGGCCTGCTCGCCCTTCACCTGGCCCGACGGAACCAGGACCAGATCTCCGCGCTAGGCGCCATTTCGGTGCCCCTTTGGCTCGGCCGCCCCATCGAAGTCGCGGTGCCCATCCTGGCGCAGCTCTCGCGGCTCGCCCCGCCCCTTGCCCACGTCCCCAAGTTCCACTCCGACGTGCGTGATCGCATCATGCGGGAGCGCAATCCGACCATGAACGTCCCGCTTCCCGCCGTGGACCAGCTCATCCAGTTCATGCGGCTCGTGCGGGCAACGGTCGACCTCGTCAGGGTGCCGGCCTTCGTGGCGCATGGGAAGAAGGACCACACGGCGTCCTTTGCCTGCAGCGAAGAGCTCGTGAGCAGGCTGGGCTCCAGCGTCGTCGAGTACCTCGTCCTCCCGCGCTCCTATCACGTGGCCACCATCGATGTGGAGCGTGACCTCTTGGCCAAGAGGCTCGGCCGGTTTCTCACAGAAAGGATCTCGCCATGCCAGTGATTTCCCTCGACCAAGGGACGACCGGATCCACGGTGCTGGTCCTTGACGAAAAACTCCGGATCCTCGGAAAGGCGACCCAGGAGTTCCCGCAGATCTACCCGCAGCCCGGCTGGGTCGAGCACGATCCCGAGGCCATTTGGACCAGCGTCCTCACTGCCCTCGAGCACGCCATGGCCGAGGCCAAGATCGGACACCGTGACATCTCGGCGATTGGGGTCACCAATCAAAGAGAGACGGCCGTGGTGTGGGACCGAAAAACCGGCGCGCCCGAGCGGACTGCGATCGTGTGGCAGGATCGTCGCACCGCCGAGACCTGCGCGTCCCTCAAGAGCGCCGGGCACGAGGCACGCGTGCGCGAGCTCACGGGGCTCGTTCTCGACCCCTATTTCTCGGCCACGAAGCTGCGCTGGATGCTCGACCACGACCGGGCGCTCGCCGCGCGTGCCGAGTCGGGCGCGCTCGCGCTTGGCACCGTGGACAGCTTTCTCGTGGCGCGCTTAACGGGTGGCGCCGCGCATGTCACGGATCCTTCCAACGCGTCGCGTACCCTGCTCTTTGGCCTCAAGTCCCTAGCCTGGGAAGACGAGCTCCTCAGGCTTTTCGGCGTGCCGCGGGCGTGCCTTCCCGAAGTGCGCGCCTCCGCCGAGGTCTACGGAACGACCAAGGGGGTAAAGGGCCTCCCCGACGGCATCCCCATTGCCGGAATCGCGGGGGATCAGCAGGCCGCCCTGTTCGGCCAGGCGTGCTTCGCGCCTGGGGACGCCAAGTGCACGTACGGGACGGGAGCCTTCCTGCTCATGAACACGGGGGCCTCGCCCATCCCGTCCCGAAAGGGGCTCCTCACCACCGTGGGTTGGAAACTAGGTGCCGGGGACGAGAAGGGTGAGATCGCCTACGCCCTGGAAGGCTCGGCGTTCATCGCGGGCGCGGCGGTGCAGTGGCTGCGCGATGGCCTGGGTGTCATCCGCAGCGCGAGCGAAATCGAGGCGCTCGCCAGCTCTGTCCCCGACTCGGGCGGCGTCGTCCTGGTTCCCGCATTTGCGGGCCTGGGCGCCCCGCACTGGCGCCCTGACGCCCGCGGCCTCATCACCGGCATGACTCGGGGCACCACCAAGGCACACCTCGCACGCGCTGCTCTCGAGGGGATCGCCCTGCAAAACCACGACATCCTCACGGCCATGCAAGAGGACAGCGGCAAGCCGCTCGCGTCGCTCAAGGTCGATGGGGGGGCTTCGGCCAACGACCTCCTCATGCAATTCCAGGCGGACGTGCTCGGCGTGGACATCTTCCGCCCAGCGATCATCGAGACCACAGCTCTTGGTGCCGCGTTCCTCGCCGGCCTCGGAGCAGGCGTCTGGAAGTCCAAGGCGGAAATCGCCCGAGCCTGGCGTGAGGAGAAGCGCTTTACCCCGCGGGCCGAACGGAGCGCCATCGAAAAGCACCTGGCCCGCTGGGCGCAGGCGGTGTCTAGGGCTTAGAGCCTTTCCCAGTAGGCTGGCCCTGCCCCCAAAGCGAAAACGCGACGCGGTAGGGCCCCTGCGGCCCCAGGGGGACCGGTTTCTCGAGCTTCATGAACTCAGCCTCGCCAACGAACCCCGTCCCTGGCTCTTGCATGCGCTCCCATGCCGGGCGAAACGCATCCAAGTCAGGGGTTTCCATCTCGACTCGGCACGATGCGCTGTCGCAGGTCACCGAATTTATCGACGCGGGGGTTGAATTCACCCGCAGGACCGCCTGGACGCGGCCGCGGATCGCGTCTTCACGCGCCGCAGCCACGGAGCGATCGAGGGGCGGAAGCGAGGGCGAAAGGCTATTCCCTGGCACCGAGGGCCTGCCCGGGGGGGGTGACCCGACGCGCTTGCTATGGCTAGCGACCGGGGCCTCACGCACTACGCGCCGCTCCTTGGACGTCAGAACCCAACCGACTACGGCCAGAGCGAGAGCCGCCACGCCAACCATGGGCAGGAGTTTTCGCACGCGGGTCAGTTTAACCACCCTGCCGCCCATGCATAGCCCTTGCTTGAATCCTTGTCCCCCGCCACCATAGACTTTTTCGCCGTGCGTTCGCCACGTCGCCACCAGGGTCGTACTCGAGTTCGCGTCGCCAACTCCTCCGACGGGGGGTTTTGGTACTGGCTCGTCAAGCTCTACGGTTTTGCCCTGGTCGCGGTCCTCGCTGTCATTCTTGCCGCCGTGCTCGCGGTGTACGGCACCTTTGCCCGCACCGCGCCCCCTGTCCCCGACCTCGCCGAGTACTCCAAAATCGTACCCGGCGTGAGCAGGATGTACGCCGCCGATGGCTCGCTTCTCGGTGAGCTTGCCGAGGAGTGGCGAGAAGTCGTTCCGTACGAACGACTGCCGAAGAAACTTGTCCAGGCGTTCCTTGCCGCCGAGGATCACGAGTTTTTCGCTCATGACGGGCTCTATCCACGGGGAATCATTCGCGCGGCCTGGCGCAACGCCACATCTGGGGAATTCGCCCAAGGGGGCTCCACCATAACCCAGCAGGTGGCCAAGCAGTTCCTCGGCGCGGAGAAGACGCTCGCGCGCAAGGTCAAGGAAGCCATCATCGCGCGCCGCCTGGAAGCACGGTATTCCAAGGAGGAGATCCTCAACGTCTACTTGAATCATATTTTCCTGGGCTCGGGGGCGTACGGGGTTCAGGCCGCGGCAAAGCGCTATTTCTCCAAGGACGTGACCAAGCTCGATCTGGGGGAAATGGCCACCATCGCGGGGCTGGCTCAGGCGCCCTCGAAGGATTCCCCGCTGAGCAGCTTGGAGCACGCGAAAAAACGGCGGGATACCGTGCTCGAAAAGATGGCCCGCCACGGCTTCATCAGCGATGGCGAGGCAGAGGAGTGGCAGGCAAGGCCCATCGTGCTCGCCCCTCGCAAGGACGTGTTCCTCACCACAGAGCCCTACTTCGCGGAGCACGTGCGCCGCACCATCAAGGAGAAATACGGTCAAGACGCCCTGATGAAGCAGGGCCTCACCATCGAGACGACCGCTTGGCCCTGGGTCGAAGCGGTCGCTTACGAGAACGTGGACTGGAACACGCGCAAGCACGACAAGCGACAGGGTTACCGGGGGCCTGAAGCGCACCTCACCGGAACCGCCGCGCAGGTGTTCCTCACCCGGGCAAGAGACCGCTACGGCGATGGGCCGCTCGCTTCGGGCCAACGCTACCTGGGCTTGGTCGAGAGCGTCACTCCTGGACAAGCCATGGTGCGGGTGGGCACGAGGCTCTATCGACTTCCGCTTCGGAACATGTCCTGGGCGGCGAAGTGGTCTCGCACCGACTCCACGAACGACCGCCAAGTCGCGTCGGTCACCGAGGCGCTAAGGCCTGGAGATGTCGCCTGGGTTTCCCCATTGCGCCAGCGCATTCGACCGTTTTCTGACTGGACGTACGACGACCACTACAATGCCCATTGGCTCCCTTCTCGTGAGCTCACGCCCCCTGCCTTCGAAGTGACGCTCGAGCAGGTCCCCCACGTCCAAGGGGCTATCCTGACGATCGATCACCAGAATGGATACGTGGTCGCGATGGTCGGTGGGCAGGATTTCGCCCGCTCTGAGTTCAACCGTGCGGTCCAGGCCTGCCGCCAGCCAGGTTCCACGTACAAGCCCATCTACTACTCGACGGCGCTGGACAGGGGCTACTCGTTTGACACGCTCCTCAACGACATTCCCAAGGCCGAGGTGGATCCCGTGACTGGCGAGGTGTGGGTCCCTGTGAACCTGCATGGCACGGTGGACTTCCAGGTCACGCTCGAGTACGCGCTGGTCTTCTCGAAGAACGTCCCCTCGGTAGACCTGTTTTCGAAGCTCGGCGCCAAGGAGGTGGAGAAGTGGGCCCGTCGCCTGGGGTTCACGTCGCAAATCATCGCCGACAAGGCACTCGCCCTCGGCGCTTCCTGCACGTACATGGATGAGCTGTCCCGGGCGCTTGCCATCCTGGCGAGGAACGGACGCTGGCTCGACCTGGTGTACGTGCGGCGCGTGCTCGATAGGAATGGGCAAGTCCTCGAGGACAACACGTCTTACGACGACGAAGCCCTTGCGCCCAGGGATCGCCTCGATCGGCTGGCCAAGACCTGCGGAACGCGGCCGAGGGAAGCCATCCCGGCACGCGCCGCGTATCTCACGAGCAAGCTGCTCAGGGCCGTGGTCACCCACGGGTACTCGAGCGCACTTAGGGCCATCGGCATCCCGTCAGCCGGCAAGACCGGCACGTCTTCCGCCACCATGGACCTGTGGTTCGTGGCGTATACGTCGCGCTGGCTCACCTCGACCTGGCTCGGAGATGACCTGCGCCAGCGCCCCATCGGCATGCGCGACGCTGCGTTCATGTCCACGGTTCCCATGTGGGCGCGGTACATGAAAGAGGTTTCCGAGGGGCAACCGCTCGAGGAGATCCCTTGGGAAACCCCCGCCGGGGTGAAACCAGGCGACCGTGGCGGTGCGCGCGGGAAGTCAGCCGAGGCGCCCATGCCCCTTGTCCCGCACCAGAAAGTGAAGAGCCTGGACGCTCCCCCAGGGGTATTCGTCCCTGGCGGCGGCACGGGCGCGATGTAACCCGCAAAAAGTTGCGCGCGTTCCAGGGTCCCGCGATGCTAGGGCAAGCCGGTCTTGGCGTGGGGGCGGGCGCTCCGGACCGCCCTCCGACGGCAGCTCGCTCCCTCGCCAGGACTTGCCCGGACTATTCACCCGTTCCCGTCGCCTGACGGCCTTGCCGCTGCGCATCCGGGCGTCGCTCCTCGGTCGCTGGCCGCCAGCCAGCTCCCTCGTCGCTCCTTCGGCTGCTTGCGTCAAGGCCGTCATGCTCGGTCCACGGATGAATAGTCCGGGCTGCACTATCTCATCAGCAGCTTGTGCACCCGGCCGCTCGTGACCACGGTGCCGGAGTGACTGCGCTGCTCGATCTCCTTGAGCCCGAGGACGAGCGCGCGCCGGGTGAGCTCTTCCCTGGGCGCTTTGTCCACGAAGACCAGCACGCCCCCGTCAATTACTGCGCGGCACCACTCGGTGAGAAGATCCTGAGGGCCAAGACATGCGTCCACGCCAACGACTGCCGCCACGCCTTCGTCGACCAAGGGCAAAGACCGAGGGCTTGCCTTGGCCGCATGTCCGGCCAGCTTTCCGAGGGCTCGACCGGATTCAGCGAGCGCGAGGACTTGGTGACCCCTGGCCTTTAGCACCTTCGCGAGAGACGGGGGACCGACGACCGCGATCCAACGGGCGGGGTGCCCCGCGCCGAGGGCCTGTTCTACGAGTTGTACGGTCCGCCGCCACTTCCATTGGGCGATGAGGTTCATGAGAAACACGGAGTATATTCGGGCCGGTGCTGGCTCGCCTCAGTGAATCACGCCCGGAACCCGCCCAGATTGGGGGGAAAGGGGCAGGCTTGGTCCGACTCATCGAGGCCGGGCTCCGGGTGCCCGTCGGACTCGTGCTCCCCACGAGCTGGTTCCGCGAGGCGCTGTCCAAGTGGATCAGCGATCCACGCGAGCTCGACCGGCTCCCGGACGACTCGCTTGCTTCGCTCGCGAAGAACCTCCGCGAAACCCCCTTCGACGAAGCACAGGTGGCCGCGCTCAACCAGGTGGTTCGGACCCTTTGCGTTCCGCTTGCCGTGCGTTCGTCGGCCACGTGCGAGGACAGGGTCGCAGCTCTGGCGCCCGGCGTGTTTTTCTCGCGCTTGGGTGTCCGGTCCGGTCACGAGCTCCGGGACGCCGTGCGCGAGACATGGGCTTCCTTGTTTTCTCCTTTCGCCCTTTCGTATCTTCGAGCGCGTGGCGTGCACCTCGCCACGGCAGCCATGGCCGTGGTGGTGCAGGAAGAGGTGCGAGGAAGGGCGCGTGGGACTGCGTATACGGCGGATCCCACCCACGGGGCCGCAGGCCGCGTGCTAATCGAGATCGAAGGTCCAAGGTCTACTCCCGAGATCGCCCTCGTGGACAGGTCCACGCTCAAGGTGCTCGCGGCTCCTCAAGTGACCACGGAGGCGATCCAGGCCATCGCGTCGGCCTCCCTCGCAGCAGAACGGACGCTCGGCGTCCCCGTGGATGTCGAGTGGGTGCTCCCGCACGATCCACAGGAACCCCCGTGGCTCGTCCAAGCTCGACCCCTCGCGATCCAGGAAGCGGCCGAGGTCCCTCGTTTCGTAGACGCGACGGGACGAGATCCCCTCGAATTTTCCCGCGAAGAACCGGACGCGCTTTGGACGTGGGACGCCGCTCACAACCCCGAGCCACTAAGCCCAGCTCAAGAGGGCCTCGTGGAGCTCGTGGATTCGGCACGGGCCGCCCCGGTCCGGCAGCGCGTGGTCGTCGGCTACCTGTACACGACACCCCATGGTGCGAGGGGCCCGGCGATAGAGATATCGCCGCCGGAGCTCGGGCGCGTGCATGCCGAGGAGATCGTTCCAGCCATGGAGGGATCACTCGCGCCCTTGGAACGCATGATCCAGGTGGGCTCCAAAGATCTCGAAGCGGCACTCGCCGCCTATGTCGACTTCTATCGAACCTACGCGGGAATCCTAAGTCCTGCCCTTTCCAAGGCACGGGCGCTTCTCCCCGACTTCCTGGGGTCGCGCCTCGGCCCCGCCGAGGCGATGGTCGCTTCCGCACGTCTTCTCGGGAAGCATGCGGTGTCGCCCTTGGATCGTCTCCTCTGGGCGGTGGCGAGGGGAGGAGCCAATCGCGCCGAGCTCCTCGCCCTTGCGGCGCCCATGTCGCCCGCCTGGGACGTGTCGGTTCCCACGTTCGGAGAAGATCCTTCGCCGCTCGACGAAGCGCTGCGGCTCCTTGGCACGCGCGAGCCTCCACTCGCGGCCCTCGAAGAGCTGGCCAATGAAGAAGAGGCGCGGATCCGCGCGCTCCTGAGCCATGGAGAGCGCCAAGCGCTCGGCGAGCTCGTCGGTATCTTGCGCCACGCCGCGCGGATTGGCGAAGAAGACGACGTGTACTTCGCCCGAGCCCAGGCCGGAGTGCGGGGCGTTCTCGCGTCGATCGCCCGCGGGTGGTCGCTGGACCTCGGGGTTGTCGTGAACTTGCCGCTCGTGGAGATCCGCGCCGCGGCCCGCACCGGAGTGGCCCCTGTCGATGCCGAGCGCCGGGCTAGCGTGCAGAAGGCAGAGACCGAACGGCGGCGGCGGCTCTTGCCCCCGCTGCACATCCTCGGAGGAGAGGCGATCCACGTGCCCTCGTCGACCTCCTTTGCCCCGGGAATTCTTCGTGGGCGTGGCGTGGGCGGGCGCGCCCAAGGGCGGATTGTGCGATGCGACGCGGACCGGCTCCGCGCCCCTCGGCCACCCGACGCCGTGCTGGTCACGCGGACCATCACCCCTGCCATGGCACCGCTGCTCGTCGGCGCCAGGGCCGTCATCTCGGAGCATGGAGGCTTGCTCGGCCATGGAGCAGCCCTCGCGCGCGAGCTCGGAATCCCCTGTGTCGTGGGTTGTACGGGCGCACTCGGCTTGCCCGAAGGCGCCCGTGCATGGGTCGACGGGGTGGCTGGACTCGTGATTTTGCAGTAGCTCTGGGTCGGAGCATCAAGCGGCCCTGGCCAGCCAGTCAGCCAGTGTTGCAGGTCAGCTCAAGTCGGCGGCACCGGAAGCGGCCTCTCGCCCTTGCGGTAAAACGCCCGATAGCCGGGCGGAAACAGGTACGTGTCGCAGCGGTGACGCCCGTAGAAATCGATGAGGTCGCGCCACGTGGCCGCCCCTTTTTCCAAGGCCGATCGAATTGCCTGCTCGGGGATATCCGTGCACGCTTCCCCTCGAGGTGGGCGATGGCCCCTCGACGTCCTCGCATCGAGCCCGATGTGCGGAGGGTACAGGCGACTCACGTAGTAGTAGGAAAGCGCCGGAATGGCCATGGTCTCGGCCGACTTGATTTGAAGCGTCATCCCATCCCGGTAGATGCATTCCGTCCTCTCCTGCACTTCTCCGGGGGAGAGCGCGAGCGCGTTGTGGGGAAGGTCCCCCTTGGCCATGCACGCGCGCGAGCTCCCACCTGCCGCGGTTTCAATCCTGTACGCCAAGTAGTCCGTGGACTTGTTTTCGATCCTCAAAATGAGATGCTCGGTGGAATACGTACCGCGGGAGGTCACCGAGTCGAGCTTTTCCACCCGCACGGACAAGCGGAGGGGACCTGCGGCGTAGGGTCCGTCTTTCTTGTCAAGTGTCTTCTTGCCTGCGGAGAGCTCATAGACAAAAGGCTCGGCCAGGTTCTCGACCGACGTGAGCACCCCATAGGCGGCGGCGTCCTTGGCCACGTAGGTGGCATAGATCCCGGGCGTGTAGTCCGCGTTGCGCACATCCCTGGGAGTCGCTGCGGCGGGCTTGTCTGGCATGGGGGGCAACACCGGGGTGAACCCCTGATAAAAGCGCAGCCAAGTTCCCGTCATCACGAGCACGCCAAAGCCGGCCATCGCAAAGAAACGGAGACGAGTCTCATCCACCTGCACCCTCCTTGCGCGGTCCGCCAGGAACGTGTCATGACCACACCTGACAGACGGCACCAGAGCCCTACCATATCACAGCGCGGAGCTTGCTCTTCAGCCTCGCGTGCTGCTCCAATTCGGTTGACCGCGCAATCCAGGGCGCTGTAATCAATGGGCACGGGCCAAGCACTCTTGAGAAAGCCGCGCACTCACTTAGCCCTTGGAGGGGTTCTCGTATTCTGGGTGCTCGGAGTGACTTTTCCCGAGCGGCTCGCCCGCGGCGATCGGCTCGATGAGCTCTCGAGGGCGATCGAGCATGATCGTGACGACAAGGCCCGCATCGCGGCGGCTGTCGCCCTGGGAAAGATCGCCGACCCACGAAGCGTTCCAGCGCTGATCCAAGCCCTCGGGGACAAGAGCCCAGTTGTTAGAGGGCTTGCTGCCACTGCCCTCGGTCGAATGGCTGACCCGCGGGCTATCGCCCCGCTCGAACGCGCCCTCGGCGACGGAAACGAAGTCGTGCGCGCACGCGCGCGGGACGCGCTTTTTGCGATCCGCGCCAAGCCCGGGAAAGAAAACGCGCTGCTCCCCTCGGAGCACGCCAGGATCGCGCCCAAGGAAAGCCCAAAGCTCGCCATGGGTACAAGAAAGGACATCAGGTTCCGGATCATCGTGAAGTCGGTCGCCAACAAGACGCCGCGCGGCTCCAAGGACATGACCAACAAGATGCGCGATCACCTCATGGAGCAGCTCCAACGGAGCCCCGAAGTGACGGTCGATACGCCCGTCGGCTTGCCCCCACACGCTGGGAAGAAGAAGCTCTCCGAGTTCGCGGTCGACGGCCAGATCGCCGAGTTGTCCCATGCCATCAGCGGCCCATGGGTGGAAGTGAGCTGCCAGGTACGGCTCAGCATCAGCACGCCCGACGGCCGCATGCTCAGCATCGTCACCGGTGGGGCCACGGTGCAGACGCCCCGCAGCCACTTCAGGGTCACGATGGAGCGGAGCCTTCAAGCCGAGGCTCTCGAAAACGCGGTGCGCGGGGCGCACCAGAACATGATGGCCTTCTTGACCCGCTACGCGGCGGCTACTCCCAGGAAGTAATCGCCGAAGTCGCCACGGCATGCCTGCTCGTGAGACGCCCGTTGGGGAGAAGTCGGGGCAACGACCCTGCCTGCTCGTTCATGGCCATCACCTTGCAGTTCCGTGATGATGGGCGCTGGAGGGAGGTCGAGTTGAGGATCGCCAAAGACGCTGTGGTCGCCATCGAGTACACGATTCGGGACCAGGAAGGGGAAGTGGTCGACTCGAGCGAAGGACGGAGCCCCCTGGTCTATATCCATGGCTACCGCCAGATCGTGCCCGGGGTCGAAACCGCTCTCGACGGACTCGAGGCGGGCCACGGCATCGATGTACACGTCTCCCCCGCAGAGGGCTATGGGGATCGGGACCCCGACGCGATCATGATCCTGCCTCGCTCCGTGTTCCCCGAGGAGGAGGACCTGGAAACCGGCTCGATGTTCCGAGCCTTCCGTTCCGACGGGAAGCCGGTGGTTTTCTCCGTCCTCGAGGCCACGCCCGAAGTGGTGGTGGTGGATGCCAATCATCCCCTTGCCGGCCAGACGCTGCACGTCAACGTCGAGGTCTTGTCCGTGCGCCCAGCGACGGCAAATGAGTTGGCCCACGGTCACGTGCACGCGGAGGAGCCGCGCCCTTCCCCCGACGTATCTTGAGAGGCGATGATACGCTCGGCGCATGTCACGCGGACCCACGCGTCATTGGCATGTCGTCGGCATCGACGACGCGCCGTTCGCGCGGGATCACCGGGGTGATGTCCTCGTCGTCGGTGCCGTGTACTCGGGACCTGCCCTCCACGGCGTTCTTTCGAGCAAGGTAAGGCGGGACGGGACCAATTCGACCCAGGTACTGGCCGCGATGATCGGCCGCTCGAGGTTCGCGCCCCAGCTCCACGCGGTGCTCCTCGAGGGAATCGCGTTGGCGGGGTTTAACGTGGTGGACATCCACGACCTGTCAGAACAACTTCGACTTCCGGTCGTCGTGGTAATCAAGCGCCCACCAGACATGACCGCGATTCGGCGAGCCCTTCTCACGCGGGTCCGGGGAGGAAGAAGGAAACTCTCCCTGATTGAGAAAGCAGGACAAGTGGAGCAAGCAGGGTCCTATCTCATCCAGCGCGCTGGAATCAGCATGCCGCTCGCGGTGTCCCTCTTGGGCTCGCTCAGTTCTCCTTACGTGAGCGGTCGCCTGCCAGAGCCATTACGCGCTGCCCACATGATTGGGCGGGGGATTGTGCTGGGGCATAGCTAAGCTGCTAACTTCCTTCTGGTAACTTCCTTCTTGTAACGTTGTGGCCTCTCGTCATATCCTGACTGCGGCAGCGCGTGTTGGTGACGTTCGTGACCGCGATTGGGGGCTGCCCTGCGCACGACTACACTCATCAAGGCTTGGTTTCTCCTTGCGGTGGCCGAAGGCATTCCAGCCTCCGCCTGGGCGCAGGAACAGGCTCCAGAGCACGCGCAAGAAGGGGTGCCCCCTGCCCCTCAAGACACAAGTGTCGAGCTGACGCCCTCAGTGGATGCACTTCAGCAAGACCAGGCAGGGACGCCCGTAACCGAAGTGCCTGCGGACATCGAGGAATTCGACATGGAGTCGCTCCTAAATGAAGCACTCCTCGACCAGACGGTCGTCTCTTCGACCAAAGTCGTGCAGCGGGCCGCCGCCACGCCCGCAGTCGTGACGGTCATTCGCGGAGATGAAATCCGCGCTCGTGGCTACGCCTCGTTGGCCGAGGTCCTTCGCACCGTACCCGGGTTCTACGACCTCTACGACTTGGTCGGCCATAACGTGGGCGTTAGAGGTATCAATGGCGGCGTGCGGGACAGCGGGAGCGTCATTAAGGTCATGATTGACGGTCACGCGGTTGCCTTCCGTCCAACCACGGGGAACTTCTTTGGCGAAGAGCTCATCCCGCTCCAAGTGGTCGACCGCGTGGAGATCATCCGCGGGCCGGCATCAGCCCTCTACGGTGCGAACGCGTTCCTGGGCGTGGTCAATATCATTACTAAATCCGGGCTTCACATGGGCGCCCGTGCGACTGGACGCGGGGTGATCGTGGATGGGAATCGCGGGGGTGGGGGTGGTCTCGTCG
>JACQUZ010000102.1 GCA_016210055.1 Deltaproteobacteria bacterium
CCTCCGCTCCCCCTCCGCTCCCACCAGCGGAAGCAAAGAGAGCAATCGGCCGGATTGCCATGAAGAAGGTCCGCAAGGCCAGGGCCGAGGCATTTCACGAAATCAACCGCGCGGCCAAGGAAGATAACGAAGCGGAGCGCCTATCCTCGCTTGTCCACTTTCAACGGCCTCCCGAGCCAGAGTTCCTGGACGTGGAGCCTGACCCAGAGCCCAGCTCGCCTCCGCCCCCACCACGCCCCGTGCTCCTCGACGTCACCCCGCGCGCCCTGGGCATCGCCACCGTGGGCGGGTATTGCGAGGAGATCATCAAGCGCAACTGCCAGGTGCCCCTCGAGCAGACGCGGGTCTTTACGACTGGACATGACGACCAGAAGTCCGTCGAGATTCGCGTCTGCCAAGGGGAATCGAGGAGGTTCGAGGACAACACGCAGGTGGGCACCCTCGTGCTGCCCGACCTTCCGCCACGTCCCCGGGGTCTCTTGCGCATCGCAGTGACCTTTGAAATCGATACCGATGGAATCCTCAACGTGTCGGCGCGTGACGAGCAAACACTGCAGGCGCAGTCGGCGAGGATCAACCTCATCGGAGCGCAGTCCAGTGAAGAAGTCGAGGCGGCCCGCGAGCGCCTGCGGCAAATGCGAGGTGGGTAATGGCCCCATTGCCAGACGAGCCGGGTGAAATCGACGAGCTGCGCCCTGTCGTGGACTCGCTCTACGCGGGCCTCGACTCGTTGCCGTATCACGATTTCCTCGGGGTCGGCCCCGAAGCCGATGGCGACGAGCTGAGACAGGCTTTTCACCTTTACGCCCAGGTGCTTCACCCCGACCGCTACTATTTCCTCGAAGACGAAGAGCTCAAGGCCAAGATTTACGCGGTCTACAAGAGGATTACCGAAGCGTACCGAGTCCTGGGAGACCCCGAGTCGCGCAGGCGCTACGAGGAGCAGCGGGCACGCGGCGCCGTGCGGCTGGATCCCACGGATCATGCTCGCTCGCCGCGTCGCCCGGAAGACACGATCACCGTCCCGGCGGCGAAGAAGTATTATTCGCTGGGCGTCGATGCGGAGCGGCGGGGCGACGCGCGTACCGCCAAGCTGAACTTTCAGCTCGCGCTTCAGCTCGAGCCGGCGAGCGAAGTCCTCAAGGAAAAAATGGAGAAATACCGTTGAAAGCACCAGAACGACATGACGTCGCTTGCCACGCGAACCCCAGGCGGGCCGACGTCCACAGGACCACCACCGAGACGGACGTCAAGCTCAGCCTCATCCTCGACGGCACCGGCGCCCGCGACATCCGCACCCCCCTCCCGTTCCTTAACCACATGCTCGAAGCCCTTGCGCGCCATGGGTTGTTCGACCTATCGGTGCTCGCCACCGGGGACATCGAGGTGGATGCCCACCACCTAGTCGAAGACCTGGGCTTGGTCTTGGGAATGGCCTTCAAGCAAGCCCTGGGCGAAAGGCAGGGCCTCGTTCGTTATGGGAGCGCGACCATTCCCATGGACGAGACGCTGGCGACCTGCGCCGTGGATTTCGGCGGTCGTCCTGCCTTCGCGTGGAAGGTGGTGGGTCTCGAGGGGAAATGGGTGGGCGGGTTCGACTGCGAGCTTGCCAAGGAGTTCTTCTGCGCGCTGGCCTCACGGGCCGAATGCAACCTGCACTTGCTCCTGCATTACGGTGACAATGCCCACCACATTCTCGAAGCGCTCTTCAAGGCATTCGCCCGCGCAGCCGACATGGCGTCGCGCCTGGACCCCCGCATTCCCGGAACCGTGCCATCTACAAAAGGGACTCTCACCCGCTAGTGGAACGATCGGCGCGGATATTGTCATCCTATCCGATAGGACTCCCGCGTGAGCCTTTGCTCCCTCCGGAGAGCTGGTGGAAAATAGCGTGAACGTGTCATGAGCAGGGGAACAGCGACGATCGCTGTCGTGGACAGCGGTTACGGGAATCTCCGTTCGGTCGAGAGGGCGCTCTGCCACGTCGGTGGGCACCCGGTTGTCACCGCGGATCCGGACGTCGTGCGCAAGGCGGACAAGGTCGTCGTGCCGGGCCAGGGGGCCTTTCGCGACTGCATGGCGGGGCTTTCCAAGAGGGGCCTTGGACAAGCCGTGCGGGAGAAAATTGCGAGCGGAGCACCCTATCTTGGCATCTGCCTTGGGTTGCAAGTGCTTTTCGACGAAAGCGAAGAGCAGGGTCCCTGCCAGGGCATGGGGCTCATCCGCGGTCGAGTGATCAGGTTCCTCCCCGAGGATCGAACGCTCAAGGTGCCCCACATGGGCTGGAATCACGTTCGCTTCGCTAGCGGCGTGGAAGGAGATCCCCTCTTTCGCGGCATCTCCGACGGCTCCTTGCTGTACTTCGTGCACAGCTACTTCGTGGTGCCCGAAGATCCGACGGTGATAGCACTTCGCGCCGACTACGGCGGCGCCTTCTGTGCCGCTGTCCGCCAGGGCAATGTCTTTGCCTGCCAGTTTCACCCGGAGAAGAGCCAGAAAGTGGGGCTACGGCTCCTTGCCAACTTCGCAGGTGCGCCGTGATCGTCATCCCTGCAATTGATCTGCTGGGCGGCAAGGCAGTCCGCCTTCGCGAAGGGAAAAGAGAGCAGGTCACCGTGTACCACGAGCGACCGTGGGAAGTGGCCGCGCGGTTCGCAAGAGAGGGCGCCGAGCTCATCCACGTCGTCGATCTAGACGGTGCCTTCGCCGGGGGAAGGTGCCATTCCGACATCGTCTCGCGCATTGCTCGCGATTGCGGAGTTCCAGTGCAAGTAGGGGGCGGCCTGCGTGAGATCCCGGCGATTCAGGCGGCGATTGATGCGGGCGCGCGGTACGTCGTCCTCGGAACAGCAGCGGTCAAGACCCCCGAGCTCGTGAGGCAGGCGTGCGCCACCTGGCCGGGACAAGTCGTTGTCGCCGTCGATGCGAAAGATGGCCGCGTGGCCGTGGAGGGGTGGGAAGAAATCTCGAATCTCGACGCAATGGACCTGGCGGTCCAGGCCGCCGAATGGGGGGCAGCGAGCATCCTTTACACGGACGTCCTCCGCGACGGGACGCGCTCGGGTCCCAACGTGGCCATGACCGCCAAGATGCAACGCCTGGTCGGAAGCGTTCCTGTCATCGCGTCTGGGGGCGTCTCGTCGCTCGAGGATCTCACGGCGCTGGCACAGTCTGGCGTGGCTCGGTGCGTGGTTGGACGGGCGCTCTACGACGGCAGGTTCACCCTTCCCGAGGCCGTTGCCGTCGCACGAGGGACCTGATGCTCACCAAGCGAATCATCCCATGCCTGGACGTCAAGGCGGGCCGCGTAGTCAAGGGGGTCCAATTCCTGGAGCTCCGCGACGCCGGCGATCCGGTGGAGTGCGCAGCCGCCTACGACGCCCAGGGGGCTGACGAGGTGTGCTTCCTCGACATCACGGCATCCCACGAGCAGCGCGCTACGCTGCTCGACGTCGTGGAGCGTACCGCTGACCGCGTGTTCGCGCCGCTAACCGTTGGCGGCGGCGTGCGCACCGTGAAGGACGCGCACAAGCTCCTCGCTGCGGGTGCCGACAAGGTGGCCATCAACACGGCCGCCGTGCAGTGTCCGGAGCTCGTCGCCAGGGCGGCCGACCACCTGGGCTCCCAGGCGATTGTCGTCGCCGTGGACGCCAAGCAAAGTGCTCCTGGCCAGTGGGAGGTATTCACCCATGGCGGGCGGACTCCGACCGGGCTCGATGCCCTCGAATGGGTCCAGAAGCTCGTCACCCTGGGGGCGGGCGAAATCCTCCTCACCAGCATGGATCGTGACGGCACGCGATGCGGGTACGACCTTGCACTCCTTAGCGCGGTGACGCAGCGCGTGTCGATTCCAGTCATCGCCTCGGGTGGCGTGGGAACCCTCGACCACCTCTATGAAGGCCTCACCGTGGGCGGGGCAGATGCGGTGCTTGCAGCCTCTATCTTCCACTTTGGCGAGCACTCCATTCCCGAGGCGAAGCTCTATCTATCAGGGCGGGGCGTGGCGGTCCGGGTTCTCGAGTAGCCATCTTGATGTAGTCTCGCGGAATGGAAAACGTGCCTCCACCGAGCGATGCGTCCCCACCCGACCGTAGCGGTCGCGACGACGGAAATCGTGGCGCGTCGCCCGCGCTCGCCTGGGACGACCGCGGCCTGGTGCCGGCGGTGGCACAGGACGCCATCACGGGTGCTGTGCTCATGGTGGCCTGGATGAACCGAGAAGCCCTCGAGCTGACTGTAGCGACTCGCGAGGCCCATTTCTTTTCCCGCTCGAGGGGCGCTCTTTGGAGAAAAGGGGAGACGAGCGGCCACACGCTCTCGGTGCGGGAGATTCGGACCGATTGCGACAGCGACACCGTGCTCCTTCTGGTCGATCCAGCAGGGCCAACGTGCCACACGGGCAAGACGTCCTGCTTTTACCGCAAGGTCCAGCAAGGCGAGGCCCAAGACGATGGCCCTCCTGGGGTAGCGTCTTCCGTGCTGGAACGCGTGTACCGGCTCATCTTGATGCGCAAGTCTTCCACCGCGGCGGCTTCCTATACCAAGTCCCTCCTCGACGGTGGATTTCCGAAAATCCTTTCCAAGATCGCTGAAGAACAAGAAGAGCTTGCCGCAGAGCTCCCCACAGGTGAGCCCAAGGCAATCGTCCACGAGGCGACCGACCTCGTTTTCCACGTCCTCGTCGGGCTGGCCGCACGAGACATTGCGCTGGCCGATGTCTTCGCCGAGCTCGCACGGAGGCTGGGTACGAGTGGCCACGTGGAAAAGGCATCCCGTCCCCCCAAGTTGCCGTGAGCCACGCACTCCTCGACGAAATCCTCCAACCCGGAGGGATCCTCGCCGGCGCGCTTCCTGGGTACGAGCAAAGGCCGCAGCAGCTCAAGATGGCGCACGCGGTCCTTTCGACCCTCGAGGAAGGGGGCACGCTCCTCGTCGAAGCAGGCACTGGAACCGGGAAGACCCTCGCTTACCTGATTCCCGCCATCTTGTCGGGCAAGAAAGTTGTCGTCTCGACGGGGACCCGAAATCTCCAAGAGCAGATCTTCGAAAAAGACATCCCACTCCTCCGTCGTCATCTCGACATGCCTTTCGACGCAGCTCTGCTCAAGGGCATCTCCAACTACGCCTGCGCACGCCGCCTCGCTGAGGTTGGCGATACCCAGGACGCGGACCTCATCAAGATCCTTCGCTGGGCAAAACACACCGAAGCAGGGGACCGGGCCGGTCTCGGCGAAGTCGCCGAGGAATCGCCAGCCTGGAAGTTAGTCACCGCGACGCCAGACTCGCGCCTTGGCCCCAAGTGCCCTTTCTACGAGCGCTGCTTCGTCACGCAGGCCCGTCGGCGAGCGTCTCGAGCACAGCTCGTCATCGTCAACCACCATCTCTTCTTCGCAGACCTAGCCCTGCGCTCGGCTTACGAGGGGGCACAGGTCCTTCCGAGCTACGACGCGGTGGTTTTCGACGAAGCGCACCAGCTGGAAGAAGTAGCGACCGAGCATTTCACCATTTCGGTGTCCACGCTCCGCTTGGGTGCGCTCCTCCGCGATGCCCGAAAAGCCTTGGTCGACCTTCCTGGCACTCCCACGCAAAACGCCCGCGCCGCAAGTGGCCTGCTCGCCAACCTGGAAGCACGCTGCGACGAGCTCTTCCATGCTGTCCGGGCACGCCTCTGCCAAGCAGGACCGAACCTGCTCCTACCTCCCGATGCTGCGGGTACCGAGAAGCGCGCCGAAGCGCCCGAGGATCTTTTTGCGGGCACGCGCCGCGACCTGTGGTTCAAGGTAGACGCGGCCCTCGAAGAGCTCAGCGCCCATGCGGGGCAGCGAGCCGCGGGGAGCGACGGCGAAACCGCCCATGGCGTGGCGCGACGCGCCGATGCGGTTCGGGCCGACTTGGCTACCCTAGCCGAGCAAAACGACACCAAGAGGCATGTCTACTGGACCGAACTTTCGGGCCGATCCTTGTTCTTGCATGCCTCCCCCGTCGACGTGGCGCCAGTCCTTAGGCAGCGCGTCGTCGAGTCCCTCGAGGCCTCGGTGTTCACTTCAGCGACCCTCACGACAGGAGGACGGTTTGACTACGTTCGAGCGCGACTGGGGATCCCCAGTGACATAGCTGTCGAACTAACCCTCGACTCCCCGTTCGACTTCTCGCGCCAGTCGCTCTTGTACTTGCCACGCGACCTGCCTTCGCCAAAGGAACCCGAGTTCGCAGCCGCCGCGCTCTCGCGCATCACCGAGCTCCTCCAAGTCACGCAAGGGCGCGCCATGGTGCTGTTTACAAGCCACAAGTCGCTTCGCCAGGCCGCCAGCGAGCTGCGGCAGCGAGTACCCTTCCCGGTTCTCGTGCAAGGGGAGCTCACCCGCCCCACCCTCCTCGAGACGTTTCGCAAGCAAGTCGGGTCGGTGCTCCTAGCGACCAGCTCGTTTTGGGAGGGCGTCGACGTTCCCGGCGAGGCCCTATCCCTTGTCATCCTCGAGAAGCTCCCATTTGCGGTCCCCGATGATCCCCTAACCTCGGCACGCGTGAGACGACTCGAGGACCAGGGGCTCGACCCTTTTTTTGGGTATCAGGTGCCACGAGCGGCGCTTTCGCTCAAGCAGGGGTTTGGTCGATTGATCCGAACCCGGCGCGACCGAGGCATCGTGGCCATTCTGGACCACCGCATCTTGACCAAGGGCTATGGGCGGGTTTTCTTGCAGTCCCTGCCACCGGCTGGGCGCACGTCGGTGCTGGAGCAGGTTAGACGGTGGTGGTTGGGGTGATCTTTCGGACCTCCTGCCCAACGCCGAGGAGGCTTGCCGCCAAGAGATCACCGGCCCGCCCCCCGCTTGGCCCCGGGATGACAAGGTCCTCACCCGCGAGCTCCACGAGCGGCGCCAAGGCAAAGGCGCGCTGGTGAAGCCTGGGATGGGGCACGACCACCTCGGGTGGCCCGGAGTCATCGATGACGCGCGAGCCCCACGCGAGGATGTCCAGGTCAATCGGCCGAGGTCCCCCACGCCTCTCTTTTCCACGGTCACGGCCGAGGCTGCCCTCAATATCGAGAAGCCACCAGAGGAGCTGCGCAGGCCGAGGCTCTTCCCCCGCGGCGAAGGTCAATTCCGCGCATGCGTTGAGAAACCGCGGTTGAGCGGGAAACGGTCCGACGGGCGTGCTCTCCCACATCGATGACACGCGCACTTCGGTTATCCCAGGAAGCGCGCGCAGCGCTGAAATGGCCTCGGCAAAGGACGCTGGCACGTTGCCAATATTTCCACCAAGCCCGATGTAAACGCGCTCTGGCACGGACGTCCGGTTTTTACACCACAATTGCCGCTCCTGCGTGCTAGCCTCGCGCCGCCGTGCTTTTGGCGCTCATAGTGGCTTCGATAACAGGCCTTGCGACCGGGATTGGGGTCGTCCCGTTCTTTTTTCGGAAGACCATCTCACGCCGCGCGTACGACGCCGTTCTCGGCGTAGGTACTGGTCTCATGATCTCAGCCGCCACCATTGGCCTCCTCGGGAGCGCGCTAGAACGGGTGCGCGTGGATGGCTCGCTGGACCTCGCAACATTGATCCAGGTGCTCGTCGGGTTCTCAGCAGGGGTTCTGGTCATGGTAGCGATGGACCACTTTATTCCTCATCACCACGCAGGCGGCCACTCGGAGCATATTAGCCGCCCACACGCAGGCCACGGCGGCGACTCGGTGCACCCGCACGAGCATGAGCACGACGAAGAGGTCCGACAGGGCCTTCTCATCACTGGTGCCATGACCATCCACCGGATTCCCGAGGGATTCGCCATTGGTGCTGGCTTCTCTGCAGGCAATGGGCATTCCTTGGGCTGGGTCCTTGCCACCGCGGTCGCGTTTCAAAACATCTGTGAGGGGGCGGTCATGGGCGCGCCCCTGCGCCATGCCGGGTGGTCGCGCCTTCGTTGCTTTCTCATCGTGTCTGCGACAGGCCTTGCGGTGCCTATTTCCGCCGTCGCCGGCTACCTGGCTGGATCCCACGTTTCTGGAATGCTTCCGCTCGCCCTCTCGCTTGCGTCGGGAGCGCTGATTTACCTGATTTCCAACGAGATCATCCCCGAGACCCACAGCCACGGGAACGAGAAGCTCGCGACCTTGGGGCTCGTGGCTGGATTCCTCATTACCATCGTCGTCCGCTCCGCGGGGCACGCCCACTAGTGCTCCGACCGGAGCACTAGCACCTCTTGAGCCGCTCGACGACCTCAGCGAGGCGCGACTTGTCCGCACACAGGGTCAGCCGCACGTAGCCCTCGCCCCAAGCGCCAAACCCCGTCGCGGGCGTGGCCACGATCCCCGCCTCGGTGAGAAGCTTGGCTGCAAACTCGAGGGAGGAATACCCCTTCGGCACGGCCACGAGACAATAAAAAGTGGCCTTCGGCGCGAGCACCTCATGCCCCAGGCTCATGAGCCCCTTGCACAGCACGTCGCGGCGCTCGCGGTAAATCCGACGCATGTCCTCCACCGAGGATTGATCCCCAGCGAGCGCTTCGGTTGCCGCCCGCTGAACCGCCTCGAACACGCCCGAGTCCACATTCGTCTTGACCTTGCCGAGCCCGGAAATGAGGTCCCTGTTTCCGACGGCAAATCCGACGCGCCACCCGGTCATGTTGTACGTCTTGGAGAGCGAGTGGAATTCGATGCCGACGTCCTTGGCGCCCGGTACCTCGAGGAACGACATCGGCCTCTCGTCGTCGTAGTACATCTCGCTGTAGGCCACGTCGCTCGCAACGATCACGTCGTGCTCCTTGGCAAAAGCGACGACGTTCTCGTAGAAGGAACGGGGGGCAAGGGCCGCGGTAGGGTTATTGGGGTAGTTGATCCACATGACCTTGGCCCGCTCGGCCACGTCCTTGGGAATGGCCGATAGATCTGGAAGAAACCCGTTCTCCCGCCGGAGGGGCATGACGTGGACCTCTCCACCACAGAATTTCGTGCCTGTGCCATAGACCGGGTAACCGGGATCGGGCACCAGCACGAGGTCGCCAGGATCCACGAAGGCGACGGGGAAGTGGGCGATACCCTCCTTGGACCCGATCAGAGCCAATGCCTCGGTGGCCGGGTCAAGGTCCAAGCCGAAGCGTCGGGCACAAAAATCCACGGCAGCCTTGCGAAACTCCAGCATTCCCGAATAGGACGGGTAACGGTGATGTGCCGGGTTGGCCGCAGCTTCTTGAAGCGCGGCGACCACGTTCGGCGGCGTCGGCAGATCGGGATCGCCAATGCCAAGGTCGATGAGGTCAACGCCGCGCGCGCGCTGCTCCGACTTGAGCTCGTCGATGCGGGCGAAAAGATAAGGGGGGAGATCACGAATTCTTTGGGCCAGCTTGTTCTTCATCCGGCAACTCCTTCAGCACCAGGTGGCTCGTCGACCACGGGGTTCGATAGGATTCCAATCCCTTCAATCTCGATTTCGACCACGTCTCCAGCGACAAGCGGTCCCACCCCCGGCGGGGTGCCGGTGCTAATGAGATCCCCTTCCTCGAGTGTCATGACACGGCTTACGAAAGAGACCAGCGTGGGCACGTCAAATATGAGATCCGCGGTGGTGGACTTTTGTTTCGTCACTCCGTTCACCCGGGTCAAAATCGTGAGTCGTGAAGGATCCAGCCCCTCCACCACCCTTGGCCCTACGGGACAAAACGTGTCGAACCCCTTGGCGCGCGTGTACTGCACGTCCTTGACCTGGAGGTCCCTCACGGTCACGTCGTTCAGGCAGGCAAAGCCCCTCACGTAGTCCAGGGCACGCTCGCGTGACACCCGTCTTGCCCGCTTCCCGATCACGACCGCCAGCTCCCCTTCATAGTCCATGCGCTGGTAGCCGCGAGGCCGGACGATCGCCTCGCCGGTGGCGATGAGCGCCGAGGGAGGCTTGAGGAACAGGAGTGGCTCGTCAGGAATCGACTTGTTCATTTCCTGCGCGTGGGCGCGGTAGTTCAGCCCAACGCAGACGACCTTGGTGGGATTTACAGGAACGCCTGCCATTTTCGCGCTTATAGCACGCATTTGCTATTATCTGGGCCAATGTCCTCTACCCTAGTGCCCGACGACGAGCCGTCGAGCGAGCGCACTTCGGTCGATGACAGCGCGGACACGACGCAGCAGCGCCTCGCTCCTCACGACAAGGTCGCTCGGCTCGTCGTCACTTCGGGCAGAGACGAAGGAAGGACCTTCGCGTTGCCCGAGGGAGACACGGGCCTTGGCCGGGGCGTCGACAACGACTTCGTTCTCACCGACCTAGCGGTTTCACGCCATCACGTGCGCCTCCGGTGCGTCAAAGGGCGCGTCCTGGTCCAGGACCTAGGGTCAGGAAATGGGACTCTGCTCAACGGAAGTGAAGTGACAGGTGAAACGCCCGTTCGGAATGGAGACATCCTCGAGCTCGGGAAAACCCGCGTCCAAGTTGAGTGCGAGGAGGGACAGGAGGAATCCGAGCCACCGATCACTTCCTGGGCTCCAGGTTACCCGAGCGGCCACCCGCCCGTTCCAGATCCCCTCCCGGTCACAGCGCCGGCACCCAAAATCGATCTTGGCGAAGGGCGTCGCAAGGCCCTCGTGCGGTATTCCCTCAGCGTGATTGTTCTCGCTTTCTTGATTGGAGGCGGGATGTTTCTCCAGTCACGGCAGCCACCCAAAGGCGTCGTGGTGACGACGGAGGCCATTACCGACCCGCCTCGCGTCCGGGAAATCCCCAAGGAACCCATGCTCGTCACGAGCCTCCCGGGATCGACGCCAAAGGCCTCGCTCGACGCAGGCGATGCAGGCACGAGTGATGCCGGGCGCTAACCTTGCTGCTGCTGAACCCGACGTTTCTCCAATATGGCCGTGATCTTCCGGTCTAGCTCGGCGAACTCGAAGGGCTTGTCGCAGTAGTCGTCCGCCCCATAGAGCGGCGAGGTCATCTCGTTCACGATGGTGCCGATTGCCGTCAGGATGAGGATGCCGATTTCCTTTGTCCCGTGGTTCAGACGCAACTCACGAGCTACTTCCCAACCGTTTTTTCCCGGCATCATCACATCGAGAAGGACGATGTCAGGCTTGGAGGCACGCGCCTTCGCGAGGGCCTGCACGCCATCGGCTGCCTCCACGACCTCGTACCCAAGCTTCGAAAACCTGACGCTCAACATGCTCAGGATTTGCGGGTCATCGTCGGCAATGAGCATCCGCAGCTTCTTGCTTGTCGCGGACTCCATTCGCTCAAGCTACGCCGGACAAGTGCGGGAATCAAGCGCTCCCAGTGACCGTTGTGCTGGCCAAGCCCATATCCATCGTGTGGTATGAATGTTCTTTCCATGCCCGGTTTTTGGCGCAAGGTTCTGGCGGCCATGGCAATCGCCGTGCTCGTCTTCGCAAGCTTCTCCATTTATGGCGACGCCCGGAAACTCCTCTCAACCCTTCATTCCTTTCCCCTGGCGGCCATGATGGCAGCGCTCGCACTGGCGGCCGGGAACTACCTGATCCGCTTCGTGCGCTGGGAGCTCTACCTCAAGAAGGTGGGCGTTTCTCCGCCCAAGCAGGCCTCGGCCCTCGTGTTCGTGAGCGGGTTTGCGATGTCCGTAACTCCCGGCAAGGTGGGTGAGCTCCTCAAGGCAGCCTTGCTCAAGGAAACCGCGGGCGTGACCATGGCCCGTACTGCTCCCATCGTGGTCGCGGAGCGACTCACCGACTTGGTATCACTCCTGCTTCTTGCCCTGGCGGGAGCCCTCGCGTACGGGGTTGGCAGAGACCTCGTGGTGGCCGGAAGCGTGTGCATGGTTCTCGGACTCGTTACCCTGTCCTATCGCCCACTTGCCCATCGTCTCATCGACTGGGCGGCAGGCCTAGGCCCCTTCGCCAAGCTCGCGCCCAAGGCTCGGGAAATGTACGACAACTTGGCAGAGCTGGTACGCCCTGCCCCGCTGGCATGGGCAACCGCCATGGGACTCATGGCGTGGCTGCTCGAGTGCGTTGGGTTTGCCCTCATCATTCAAGCCTTTCCCGGTGCGTCGGTCACCATCGGTCTGGCGACCCTCATCTATGCCATTGCCACCTTGGCCGGTGCGTTGTCCTTCCTCCCCGCAGGACTCATCATGACGGAAGCGTCCATGCTGGTCCTCCTCATGCGATGGGTTCCGGGGATCGACAAGCCCGCTGCCGTGGCAGCCACCTTGCTCATCAGGCTCTGCACCCTATGGTTTGCCGTGGTACTGGGCCTCTTCGCTGTCATGGCCTTACGCCGAGCTTTTCCGTCCACCGCCCGTGCCATGTCCGGAGTAGGATCCGAGCGTGACCCCGTTTGAGATCATCCACGAGTTTGCGGCGGACCCCGCTTCCTTTTGGAAGCTCCTCTTTTCCGAGGACTACAACCGCGAGCTCTACCGCCGCATCCACGTGAAGGATCGGCGGATGCTGGTGTGGAACGAGACCGACGAGACGCTCCACTTCGTTTGCCAGTATTCCCCAGAGCGAGACCTTCCCTCGTTCGCCAAGAAGATCGTCGGGGGCAACCTGGGATACACGGAGACCTCGACCCTCGACAAGCGTTCAAACATCATGGACGTGAGGATCGAGCCGTCGCTCATGCCCGAGCGCTTCAAGATGTCCGGGGTGTTCAAAGTCGAGCCGCTAGGCCCGAGCCGAGTACGCCGCACGTTTTCGGGAAGCCTTCACATCGATTTTCCGATGTTCGGGCGAAAAGCGGAAGAAATCATCCTGGCCAACATCATGGAAGGATACGTCGAGTCGGCGAAGCTCATGCACGAGTGGCTCGGAACGCCGACCTAGCAGGACGCTCTACCTGCGCGACACGAAAGAACCGATATACTAGGCGCATGACCGCCCAGGTGGACCTGGACTTCGCCCGCTACGTAGCCATCCGCCGCGGAATGGCGGCGCAGCGGGCGCGGGACGGATCTGCATATGCCTTTTCTTCCGACCGTAAGGTTACCCAGGCCCTGTCGTCCACCCGACCAGTCCTGCTGGCCACCCAGGCCACGGTGCGGCTTTGGAAGACAAGGGCGCGCGCAGAGATCCTCCGCTCTGCCGTAAAGGTCACTGACCAGCAGTTCCCACGACTCCATGACATTGGGGCTCGCTGCGCGGAGATCCTCCGCATTCCCAGCCCAACGCTGCATGTCTCCCGGTCCTTGGGAGAGATCGGCGCGTGCACCTTGGGCACCGACGAAGAGGCCCTCGTCTTCGTGCACCCCGCGCTGGTCGACCGCTTGTCGGACCAAGAGCTCTCCTTTGTCGTGGGACACGAGCTCGGGCACGTACAGAACAACCACGTGGTGTTCGCCACAGCGCTCCATTACCTCACAGCTGGGGCGGCGTTCTACGTGCGGTGGATCGTGCAGCCCGCCTTGCTGGCACTTAGGAGCTGGTCTCGCCGCGCAGAAATCACCTGCGACCGCGCCGGGCTCCTTTGCTGCGGCAATCTCGACGTGGCGTTGCGAGCGCTCGGGATGATGACGCTCCCCCCCGACAGGCTGCTTAAGGACATCGATCGTGTCGACGACGCCCGCCAGGAGCAGTCCGAGGCCCGGAAAGGGCTTGGTCGCGTCGGCGAGATTTTCCATTCCCACCCCAGCTTGGCAGTGCGGACGGAAGCATTGAAGCTCTTCGCACGCGGTGCCTTCTTCCAGCGGTTCGTCGGCTTGGACCCGCAAGGCGCCCTCGGCCCCGACGACTGCGACGCCCAGGTCGCGTCGATGGTGAGCGTTTTCTAATGTCCCTTCTCGAACATTGCGCCCGGGAAAAGGCCGCGATCTTGGCGAGCCTGCAAGCACTCGCCGACCTGGCCAGCACCATCGGCATGACGACGCTCGCCGAGGAGATCCGCAACACGCGCGTCCCCAAGCTCCAAGAGGAGCGGTTCTACCTGGTTGTCCTGGGCGAGTTCAACCACGGCAAGTCGACGTTCGTGAACGCGCTCCTGGGAAAGGACGTTCTTCCCACGGGAATCACCCCGACGACCGCGACCATCAACCACGTCATCCACGCCGACCCACCACGTGCCCGAGCGATTCTACTGGACGGCTCAGACGTGCTCATTGCGCCCGGCGCCTTGCCTGAATGGGTGACCGCACAGGGTGGGCGCGCGCCCGACACCCGTCTCGTCGAGGTCGGGGTCGCATCCGAGCTCCTGCGAAACCAGGTCACTCTCGTCGACACACCTGGCGTCAACGACCTCAACGACCAGCGCGCCGAGATTACTTACGGGTACGTGCCGCGCGCCGATGCAGTCATTTTCCTTCTCGACGCCGGGCAGGCGCTCAAGGAGTCGGAAAGGGCATTCCTCGCCACGCGGGTGCTCAAGAGCTCGCGGGAACGCATGATTTTCGTCATCAACAAGACCGATCTCCTGTCGGCGAGCGAGCTCGAGCACGTGCTGGCCCACGTGCGCAAGGGCCTCGCCCCACTCGTGTCGGATCCTACGTTGTTTCCGGTCTCCGCCAGGCGGCACCTGGCAGGCGACATCACGACCAGTGGAATGGGGCCTCTCACCGACCACTTGTCCCGTTTTCTCAGCACCGAGCGAGGCCGCATCCTCCTCGACAACGCAGCCGACGACGTGCTGCGCGGAGCGGCCTACCTCCGGCAAAGCCTGGGGGTAAAACGGCGCTCGCTGGATCTTTCGGTAGCCGAGCTGGGGGAACGGGTGACCAGGGTCCGCGCCCAGATCGAAGCTACCCAGAAGTCCCTCGCCGAGCTGCACCACCGCATCCAGGCCGAACGGGATGCGGTAAATGCTCAAGTTCGACTGGACCTCGAGGAGTTCGCAGCAAGGTTCGAGGGCGCGCTACCAGCCCAGATCGACGCGGCTGACGCTTCGGACATCAAGCGCTACCTGCCCCTTTTCATCCAAGACAAGTTCAAGGAGTGGGCCGAGCTCGAGGGGGAAAAGGTAGCCCTTCTTCTAGAGCGCCTTGCCGAAGAAGTGATCGCGGTCACCAACGAGAACACGCGGACGGCCACGGCTGCTCTCGCAAGCCGTCTCGGCCCCGACACCGCCATCGACCTGGACGTGGACAGCTTCAAGTACGACGCCTCGATCTACGCAGTCGGCGCCCTCGGCACGACGGTGTTCCTGTTCGTGAACACGCTGGTGGGAGGGCTCCTCACCCTGTCGGCGCCCATCTTGGCAATCGTGTTTCAATCCAAGGTTCAAGGGGAAATCAAGGACCAAGCCAAGAAACAGGCCCCCTTGGCGATTGGGCGCGCCGCAAGCACGATCGCGCCCCACTTCGCGAGCCTGGTGGACGACTTCGCCAAGCGCCTTTCCGAGTTCGTGACCTCGGCGGGGGACAAGCTGTTTCGTGGCATCGGCGAGGTGCTCGATCGTGCGATGGCCGAGCGCCGTGCCAAGGGCGACGAGGTTTCGCCCTTGCGTGCGAGCGTAGACGAGCAGCTCGCCATGCTCGCTGAAGTCGAGCACGACGTGGCGAAAGCCCGAGAACGTCTTTGGACCCAACCGAGCTAGCGAGCCATGGGCATCTGGGACAGACTTTCCCGTCGCCTGGGCGAGCTTTCCGAAGAGCTTCTTCCCGACACGCTTCGCGAGGAGGTCGAAAGCGCGAGGAAACAACTCGAGGCAGGTGACCCCCATAAGGCGGCAGCCGCGCTGGAACGGGCAGTCATGTCGAAGCCTGATCACGCCACGGCCTTGCACCTGCTTGGGATCGCCCGGCTCCGCTTGGGTGAGCTCGTCCTGGCGGAACAGGCCTTTGCCAGCGCAAGCCTGGCCCGCGCCGGATTTGCCGAAGCATTGGTTGGCCTCGGTGAGGCTCGCTTGGAGCAAGGGGACGCGCGTGGCGCCGTGCTGCCGCTGCGGGAGGCCCTAGACCATGCAGAAAGTGACCACGAGCTTCTCGCCGCTGCGTTCCGCGGCCTGGGACGGGCCTACCTAGCCCTTGGGGAACGCGAAAAGGGCCTTCGAGAGCTTCGCAAGGCTCTCGGTGAAGACCCATCGGATCCCCACGCGGCGGCCTTGCTGGCTGATGCCGTTGCTGACGGCCCACCGGCTGCTCTCGAACAGGCATGGGAATTTCTAGAGCGCGGCAAGGCCAACACGTCCCAAAGACACGATGTGCAGCTCTCCAGGGGTCGCCTCGCGCTGAGGATGGGGAAGCTCGAGGAGGCAAGGGATTCGCTGGAACGGGCCGTGGCTCTGGCGCAAGACGGTCCGAGCCGTGCCCGCGCGCTCGTCCTGCTCGCCGATGCCGCCCTTGCGGATCGCGACGCATGTCTCGCGCATGAGTGCTTGCTTCGTGCGCTGCAAGCAGCACCCGGCCAGGCATGG
Organism: Deltaproteobacteria bacterium; assembly: GCA_016210055.1. Classification (GTDB taxonomy): domain Bacteria; phylum Myxococcota_A; class Polyangia; order Haliangiales; family SHYZ01; genus JACQUZ01. The sequence goes on from JACQUZ010000102.1 coordinate 16,291, forward strand.
CTCCACGAGCGCCTTGGCGACCTGCACATGTCCGCCCAGAACGCGCCAGCCGCGCTCGCGGCTTACGACTGCGCGCGGGCCCTTGGCGACCTGTCCAGCGTCAAAGAAAAGCATCTTCTCGCCGCCGCTTCCGCCAGCGACGACGCCCGCGCTCTCGCTCTGGCCACGGAGATCCTCGCACGAAGCCCGCATCACTCGCGTGCCCTTCTGGCCAAGGGGATGACCGCAGCACGCACCGGCGAGCTTGGAGAGGCTCGCCAGCTCCTGGGGAATGCACTCGCTCACGCCTCGCGGGCGGAACGTCCTGACGTGCTCCTCGCTCAAGCCGAGCTGGCGCTCGCAAGCGGAGAGCCCGCGCTCGCCGTTGACCTCGCGTCGGATGCCTTGAACCTGGTCCCCATGCACCCGCAAGGCAGGGCCATTCTCGTAGCTGCCAAGCGAAAGCAGCTAGGCTTGGCGAGCGATCCTCCCAAATCGACCTTGGCGTTGGGCATGAGAATCCAAGCGCTCCTCGAAAGCAACCCATCGCTTCGCGACCTTGGTTCCCAGGTATCTGCCGCCCTGGAGTCCTACGACCGTCCGCTCATGGTCACGGTCATGGGTGAGTTCTCCAGCGGCAAGAGCACGTTCGTCAACGCGTTCCTCGGAGTGGAGGTCGCCCCGTCGGGGAGTATTCCGACCACGGCCGCAAATCATGTCCTCAAGTACGCCCATTCCCCTTCGGGACGAATCATCTACCTCGACGGAGACGTCCGTGAAATCGCATGGCCGGAGCTTCCCCTGACCCTTAGGGCGCTTTCGCCGGAAGAGGCGCGTCGCGTTCACCACGTAGAAATTCTCTACCCGGCCAAGGCACTTCTCGCGGTCAACATCGTCGACACGCCCGGACTGAATTCCATCCTGTCCGAGCACGAAGAGGTAGCTCGCCAATTCGTCGTCCAAGCGGATGCCGTTGCCTGGCTACTGGCTTGTGGGCAAGCGGGCAAGCGTTCTGAACGGGAAGCCCTAGAGCACATCCGGGCCCAGGGAAAGCGTGTCTTGGGCGTCGTGAGCAAGATCGACCAGGTGTCTCCGTCGGAAACGGGCGAGCTCTGCTCGTATCTCAAGAGAGAGATGGGGGACGTCTTCGTCGATCTGATTCCTGTCTGTGCTCGCCTTGCGCTCCAAGCCAAGCAGCAGGCAGACGCCTCCTTGCTCGCGCGCTCCCAGTGGCCAGCTCTCGAAGCAGCCCTCGACCGGCACTTCTTCCTTGAGGCGCGGACGCTCAAGCAGGAAGTCCTACGGCAAAGGCTGCATGGCATCCTCGAGACGGCACGTTCGCAGGCCGTAGCCGAGGCTGAGAGTGCCCGCAAGTCCCACGCCCGATTGCACCAAGAAGTCACCGCTGCCGCGGATGCAGCAAGCGCCACGGTGCAGCGAGTGATTTCCGATGAGCGTCGCCACGTGGCAGAAGGCTTTGCCGCCGCCTATCGCCATGCCGCCGTGGAGGTGCTCGAGCTGGTGCGACCGCGCCACATCCCTTTTGGCTCGCATCGCGCGACCTCCATGGACCGCGATTACTTGCTCGGGCTCCTGGAACGCGAGCTCACGTCCTCACTCGGCTCGACACGCCGCCGCATTGGCCAAGAACTGGCCCACGCCGAAGGTCATGCCCGTCGAGCAGCGCAAGAAACTGCAGGTGCACCGGCAAGCGCACAGGTTGCCGTGCGGGCTAGTGAGGCCAAGGCGCTCATCGAGGCCCGGGTGGTTGACCGGTTCTGCGCGTACGTGCGCGGGTACCTAAGAGGTGGTCGCCTGGACGACTTCTTCGCGCGCACGCTGCCCAGGCTGGACCTCAGTTGCGACTCCGTCCACCACGCGCTTTTCAAGGATGCGCCCGACTTGGATGAGCTCTTGGCCCCCCTCGCGGCTCACCTCGAGGAGGCGCTTTGCAGCTTGACGCAGCCGCTCGTCGAGCATGCAGAGAAGATGGATCTCACTCGCCACGAAGCCGAAGAAATCCTCATTTATGGGATCGAAAGCCTCCAAGCCGGGCTATCTTCTGGCCAATGAGCGGCTCGGGCACCGCGACCCTGGGCATTGATGAGGCAGGTCGTGGGCCTGCCCTTGGGCCCCTCGTCATGGCCGGCGTGTGCCTTAAGCCTCGCCGAGCAGCAGCTCTCACGCGCGCGGGGGTCATGGACTCCAAGGCCTTCGGCGCCGGAGACGATGCGCACGCGCAGCGCAGCTACCTAGCCCACAAGATCCACGCTCTCGCCGAGTCAATAATCGTTCGAGTTGTCGACGTTGGAGAAATCGATCGTCGGGTGCGGGTTCATGAGCTCAACGCTCTCGAGAGGGAGCACGCCGTCGAAATCATTCAGCGGTCCGCACCGGCCGTGCGCATTATCGCTGATGGTGCACGCCTGTTTGGCAGGCTGGCAGAGCGATTCCCGCATCTTCAAGCCAAGGATCGAGCCGAGGAGGAGCACGTCGCAGTGGCGGCGGCTTCCATTGTCGCCAAGGTCCGCCGCGACGAGCTCTTCGCCTGCATCAGGCAGCGCTACGAGCCCGAGCTCGGGCCTATTGCGGGTGGCGGCTACGACAACGCGGGGACCCGCAAGTTCCTCCGCGCGTACATCGAACGGTACGGCTGTCTCCCTCCCGAAGCACGCAGAAGCTGGAACTGGGACGCCTTGGCCAGTATCTTCCCAGCCGGCTACCAGCCTCTCGCTGACCTCCCCCCGACGGGACAGCTCGGGCTCTTCTGATTGCCTAGAACCCGAGGGCAAGCCCCCCGGCCTGGCGCGGCTCTGAAGTGCCGGTCCATGAGTTCCCATCCCTTAGGATTGACGGTGCATCGCCGATCCGGTGCTTGGCTAGCCCAACTTCGTGCCCTCGCTCCTCGAGGGAGCGAAGGGTGTCGGCAAGAAATCCCTCTGGCTCCACCAAGATCTTGTCGGGAAGGTGCTGGTGGTGAATCCGGGGCGCACTCACGGCGGCCGCGATGTTCATGCGGTAGTCGACCACGTTGGAGAGGATCTGGAACACGGACGTAATGATCGTCGGTCCCCCCGACGCCCCAGTGACCAGGAAGACCTTGTCGTCGGGTCCCACCACGATGGTCGGCGACATGGAAGAGAGCATTCTCTTGCCGGGCGCCACGGCGTTCGACTCCCCCTGCACGAGCCCAAACACGTTTGGCTTGCCGGGTGCGGTCGCGAAATCGTCCATTTCGTTGTTGAGCAGGACTCCGGTTCCCGGAACAGTCACTCCGCAGCCAAACCCAGTGTTGAGCGTCGTTGTGAGCGCTACGGCGCCACCTTGTGAATCGACAACGGACAGGTGGGTCGTGTGCGTTCCCTCAGTGTCCGTTCCTCGCCCCGGTGTGACATCGGAAGACGGCGTCGCCTTCTCGGCCAGAGCCTGCCGATACCGCGCAATCGATGCCTGGCCAACAAACAGCTCCTTGGGGATGGGTACAAAGTCAGGGTCACCCAAGTAGTGGTTTCGCAGGGCAAAAGCGCGCCTACACGCCTCAGCGAAGAGATGGAGGGCCTCGTCGGAATGCCAGCCCAGCTTGGCCAGGTCGTATCCCTCGAGCACGCTGGCCACCGTCGCAAGCGCCAGGCCACCCGACGACGGAGGAGGCATCGAGAACACGCGATGGCCGCGGTAGGTCACCTCGAGCGGCTCCCGCCACTTGGGCGCGTATTCACTGAGGTCGCTCGCATTGATGAGGCCTCGTCCACGCCGCATTTCCAGGACAATACGCTTCGCCGTCTCACCTCGATAGAAGCCGGAAGGTCCCTTGGTTTCAATCCGCTTGAGAACAGCGGCCAGATCGGGATTTTTCCACATCGTCCCTACCTCAGGCGGTCTCCCTCCGGGCAAGAATAGGCTCGCAGATGCCGGGAACCTGCCCAAGCGCTCGGCCTGACGCGCTATGGCGTCATGGAACTCCTGGCCCACGACGAATCCTTCGCTTGCCAAGCGCATGGCTGGAGCGGCAACCTGCGCAAAAGGAAGCGCTCCATGTCGACGATGCGCCTCCCACAGCCCCGCCACGCTGCCTGGAACCCCCGCAGCCAGGTGGCCCACGAGCGACTTATCGGTTGGACTCCCCTTTTCGTCGAGGAACATGTCCCGGCTCGCTCCCTTTGGTGCGGTCTCGCGGAAGTCGAGCGCCGCCGTTTCGCCCTTGGGCGTGCGCAGGATCATGAACCCGCCCCCTCCGAGGTTTCCTGCTTGCGGATAGACAACCGCAAGGGCGAGCGCCGTGGCTACGGCCGCATCAACCGCATTTCCCCCGTCTCTCAAAATCTGAACTCCCACTCGAGTGGCCTGCTCGGCGTCAGAAGCGACCATCCCGTGCTCTCCTAACGCTGGTGGTGCGTCCATCCGGTGCGGCCACGAGGATGGCACCTGCACGGACGGTCTCGTGCTTGGCGGTGGCTCGACACGGGCAGCATCCGGCGCGGACGCTTGCTCGGCCATTTGGCTCGCGATGGGGGTGGCAATAGGAGGCTGCGGCGCGGACTTCTGGCACCCTGGAAGAGCGCAAGCGATAACGAGGACGACGAGGTGGAAAAGACCGAGGGAGCTACTTCTTCCGCGCGGGTGCCGCCTTGGTCTTGGTCGCGGGTTCCTCCTTGACCTTGGCACACCTGCCGAGAGCCGGATCTCGCTGGACATGCTTTTGGTAATACACCAAATCCAGGGTCCGAATACGGCTCGCTAGCTTCTGCATCAGCGCGCAGTCGCCGCTCGCCACGGCCCTTGTGAACGAGCCTTGGAGGCCCTGAAGCTCGTCCTTCTCTTTTTTCGCTTCCGCCTCGCGCGCTGGCGCGATTGCGCCTTGCACGGACCCGGCGCCAGAGATCCCCCGCCCTTCAGGGACGGGAGCCATGGGAGCTGGAGCCGACGGCGCGGGCTTGATCCCCGCAATTGACGGCTCTTCAGCCCTCACGTGCGAAGCTGCCCTTGAGCGCGAAGGAGCGCGAATCGCCCCTTCTCCGGCAGACTCGACGTCCATCCGCTTTTGAGCTGGCAGCGCCTCGCCAGCGCCGTCTTGTGAGGACGGCGACACCATGTCTTTCTCGGCGAGATCCGCCCGAGCCGCCGAGCTTGTCGCCCTCGGTTCTTGCGCGGCTGGCACGGCGGGAGGCGGCTGCGCGAAGAGCTCCTTGGCTGAGACGGAATCGCGGAGCTTCTGCTGTTTCTGCGGTTCCACGATCCTACCAAAGCGAGGCACCTCTTCGGTCTTCTGGACGTTCTTCTTGACTGGTGTGTTCCCGTCCGTTTTGCCAACTGGCTCGAAAGCAGGCTTGGGCTTTTCTGCCTGAATTTCGTCAGCTGGAGCCGCGGTCAAAGCGGCTGGTGGAGCCGGCTCTGGGCTCGGCTGACGCGGGGCCTCTGCGACCGCCTGAATGTCCTTGGTCACCGTCCCAGACTGCCCACGATGCCACGCGAAGTAACCAGCCGCACCCGCAACGAGCACCATGGAAGCCATCGCCGCTGCCAGCGGATGCCTAGCCACTGGCATCAGCCACGAGGCGAACCATGCTACAAGCCCTTTTCGTTCGCTACGACTCCTCGGAGCGCGCTTTGCCGCTTCATGGAGCAAGCGCGCCGACAACGCAGGCGGGGGCTCGAGCTCGGGCAGAGACCGCGCGGCCGCGCGCACTCTTGCCATCCCCATGAGCTCTGATCCGCAACGAGCACATTCGTCCACGTGGCTACGGACCTGCGCCGCCTGGGCCTCGTCGAGCTCCTGATAGATGTAGTCCATCATGAGCTCGTCTATTTGCCGGCATTCCATCATGCTGCCTTCCTCAAGGCTGACCTATGGCAGTGCTTTCGCCAGGTCAGCGTATTCCTCCAGCTCGTTGCGTAGCTTCTCCAAGGCATAGCGCATGCGGCTCTTCACCGTGTTTTCCGAGCAGCCGACCACCTGAGCGATTTCCTTGAAAGGCATGTCGAGGAACTCTCTCATGAGAAACACCTCACGTTGATCCTCAGACAGCCGGGCAATCGCCTGGTGCATCTTTCCCGAAAGCTCCTGGCCGATGAGTTTCCGCTCTGTCCCAGGCTCACTGCCCGCCGTGACGTCGAGAAGCGTGGCGCCGCCAACATCCTCCTTGTCCACGGGCGCGTCCAAGGAATGGGCCTTGCGGAACTTGGCCCGCCTCGCAGCGTCAACGCACAGGTTCCGGGCAATCGTATAAAGCCAGGTGGTGAACTTGGCCTGACGCTCGTACGACTCGGCTCCTTTGATGACGCGCAAGAACACTTCCTGCAGCAAGTCCTCGGCGGCGTCCCTGTTTCCGACATAACGCAAGACAAAATTGAAGATGGGCTTGCGATGTCGGACGAGAAGGATCTCGAACGCACGGTTTTCCCCCTGCTGGTAGCGAAGCATCAGGCTTTCGTCGGTCTCGTCACGCACGGCCTTGCCCACCCTCGCAGAGAGCACGAGGCAAGCAATCATACTACGTCTCGGTCGTGGGCGACTCGGCACCTTCCATGTTCAACGCACCGAGACCGGCGCCGGATCTATTTCTGACAGGACGTGCAGTAGTAGGTGCTTCGCCCAGACGTCACGGCACGGCGAACTTGCCCCCCATCTTCCCGAGGACAAGCCTGCGCTTCCCGCCCGTACACCCGCAAGGAATGCTGGTTGTTCCCCTGCACTCCTTGGCCATCCACGTAGTCGCGGAGCGTCGTCCCACGGTTTGTGATCCCCCTTTGGAGCACGAGGACAATCGCCTCTCTCAGCCTTGCCACGCGACGCATGCTCAGCCGATCCGCCGGCGTCATCGGATGAATCTTCGCCTCGAAGAGGGCCTCGCATGCGTAAATGTTGCCGATGCCAGCCACCCGTGATTGGTCAAGAAGAAACGCCTTCACTGGGCAGCGAGCGCGCTTCGTCATGTCGTGAAGCCTCTCGGCGGTGAGCTCTGGTCCTAGCGGGTCGACCCCAAGTGACGCAAGCTCAGGCAGGGACAGTACCTCGCCACGAGTCGTCGGTACCACCAAGCCGAATCGGCGAGGGTCGACGAAACGCAGCTCGGTCCCAGAATCGAGGGCAAGTGCCACGTGGGCGTGGAGAGCCCGCAGCGTGTCGGCCCCCGCAAGCTGCATTCGACCACTCATGCCCAGGTGAAAAACGAGGACTCCTCCCCCCTCGAGGTCGAGAAGCAGGTACTTCGCCACGCGCCTAATACCGTCGATGCAACGCCCAAGTGCCAGGTTTCGGATCCTCGAGTCGTCGACCGGACGCTTTAGCCGAAGCGACTTGCCACTGGTCCAAAGGGCGGTAACCCGATTTCCCAGGAGGTGCGGCTCCAAGTCACGGCGAATCGTCTCGACTTCAGGAAGCTCAGGCATGTCCTGGAGTCTTCAAGGCATTCGCGATCGATGCGAACTCCTCGACGGAGAGGGTCTCGCCGCGACGGGCACCGTCGATGCCAGCGAGACGAAGCGCGCTGTCGACCGCCTGTTCCGGAAACCGCGCGCGGAGTGCGTTCCTGAGTGTCTTGCGCCTCTGGGAGAAAGCGGCATGGACGACCTGGGAGTAGAGATCCTCGTCGAGGATTCGCGATCTCGGTTCACCACTCGGATAGGGGTCGAGCTCAAGGACCGCGCTATCCACCTTGGGCGCAGGATGAAAGGCGCCGGCCGGTGCCCGCACGACCAGGCGGGCCTGCGCGTAGGTGCTTACCATCACTCCGAGGGCGCCGTATTCGCGCGAGCCAGGACGGGCCAACAATCGGTCAGCCATTTCTTTTTGCAACATGACCACGACGCGCTCGATAGCGCCCCGCGCGGCGAGCACGTGAAACAAGAGGGGCGAAGCAATCTGATAGGGCAGGTTCCCCACGACTGCGATGCGCTTCCCCGCCCGAGACGCGACCTCGCGAAAATCAAAGGTGAGTGCATTGGCTTCGGCGATTTCGAGGTTGGGAAGGTCTCCGAGCTCGTTCCTGAGCACCAGCGCCATGTCCCTATCTCGCTCGATAGCGATGACGAACCCTCGCGGCGCTGCCTGGGCCAGCCGTGCGGTCAAGGTGCCCAGTCCGGCGCCGATTTCGACAACCCAGTCGTCCTCCGAGCGCACTGCGGCGCGCACAAGTTGCTCATGGATCCCGGGCGCAATGAGAAAATTTTGCCCCCAGGATTTCTTGGCGTACAGCCCGTATTTCGCGAGAAGCGAGCGTGGGTCGGCCACGTGCATCAGGAGGAGCTCGCAAGCGGGAGATTGGCCATCGCGTTTAGGTCGAGGTTGGATCGCTCCCCTTTGAGAAGCCGGTGATACCCAGCGGCGGCTATCATGGCCGCGTTGTCCGTACAGTAACGTGGCGGCGGCACGAACACGCGAAACCCGTCCTCCTCACCTGCTCGACGCATTTCCTCCCGAAGGTAGCTATTTGCCGCCACTCCACCGGAAATCTGCACGTCCGTCACTCCAGCCCGCTTGACCGCCTCACGTGTCTTGGACACGAGAGACAACACGACCGCGTGCTGAAAGCTGGCGCACGCATCGGCCAACGCCTGGCCCGTCGGTACGCCGTTCTCGCTCACCCAATTGCGCATCCACGTCTTGATCCCACTAAAACTAAAGTTCAGCTCTGCCTTTCCTGGCATTGGACGCGGAAGCCGAAGCGCCCGCGCATCCCCGGTCTTGGCAAGCCGATCAATCACCGCGCCGCCGGGATATCCCAGGCCGAGAAGCTTGGCTACCTTATCGAATGCCTCACCTGCTGCATCGTCACGGGTTGCACCGAGCTCCAGGTACTCGCCACGCTGCTTCACGTAGATAAGCGAGGTATGCCCTCCGGACACGAGGAGCGCAACATGTGGAGTTCCCGGGACAGCTCCGGGGCTGCTTGCATTGAGATAGATCGCCGAGAGGTGTCCTTCGAGATGGTGGACTCCAATGAGCGGAAGGTCGCGAGCGAAAGCGATGGCCTTGCCGACCTGAACGGCCACGAGGAGCGCGCCTACCAATCCAGGCCCGCGGGTTACGGCCACGGCGTCGAGCGCGTCCAGCGATACGCCAGCGCTGTCGAGCGCCGACTCGAGGACGGACATGATGTTCACGATATGGTGACGGGACGCGAGCTCGGGAACCACTCCCCCAAACCGCTCGTGCACCTTGGCCTGAGAGGAAATGATGTCCGAGAGGACTCGAGTCCCATCTTCGACCAGGGCTGCCGCAGTCTCGTCACACGAGCTCTCGAGGCCAAGAATCCTCACGGAGCTCACATTAGCCCGGAACGGAATCCTGGCTACAGAGAGTTTAGGATCTCGCGAATGGACTCGGCGTTCCTAGCCTTGGGGCGGAGCTCCAGGTATTTCTGGAAAGCCGATTTCGCCTCACTCGCCTGGCGCTTATCGTAGTGAATCATCCCCTTAGTAAGCCAAGCGTCGGCACTCGACGATGAGATGGCCAGGGCTTTGTCGCATGCGGCCAGCGCATCTGCGCTCCTACCCATGTCCAGCAAGATGTCGGCCTTGGCGACAAGCGCGTCGGCGGAGGAAGGATTCTCGCCCAGCGCCTGTTCCACCAGCGAAAGAGCGTCCTCTCGCTTGCCTGATCGGGCGGCTTTCTTGGCCTGCTTGAGAAGCTCCTTGTATCCCGCAGGTCCTGGCGCCGTTGATTCAGGCTGCGAGGAAGCGGTCGGAACGGATCGCTCCCGCTCATTGCCCCCTGGATCGGCTATGGGTGTTGGTGGTTTTGGTGGTTTTGGCTGACTCGGCGTTGGCTCGGGCGCCGCAATTGGTTCTTGGCTCTTGTGCTGTTCTGAGGGTTCGCCGGGCTCGGGGCTCGGCGGAGTGGATTCGGGCTGCGGCGTGGCCGAAGGAACGGCGACCTCGTGAGGCATTGGAATAACCGCAGGCGCCGTGCGCACATCGGGCATGGCGACCGATATCTTCGTCGAATCCGCGGGCGGGCCCTGTTTCGCCGTTCCCCGGGAAATAATGACGAACGAAATGGCGGTAGCAAGCAGTGCCGCCGCACCGGCTGCCACAAAAAGGATTTTCCTCCGGCGCGGTGCCCTCGACTCTTCGTACCATCCTTCGAGTTCCTTGTCCGACTCGGTCTCTCCTCGCGATTGAAAATCCGCCTCGAGAGCGTTCATTTTCTGAGAACGTGTCGGGTCCGTGACAATCGGAGCACGCCCGACGCCGAGAAGAGTGACGTTGTTCCCTAAAATCGAGCCCGAGGCGCTTACCGCTGGCTCAAGGGATGCCAGTTCCTTGAGCGGCTGGGCGCTCGAACGTCCCATGGCCACGTGGCCGATCTCTGTCGGAGGGAGATGCGGTGCCGAGATCTCATCGAGGAACGGTTTCGGAATGGGGGTTTCGTCGTCCGAATCAGGGCGAGTCGAGGCGGGTGCGATGTCCATCTCGTCGAGGGTCGTAGCTGCGGCCAAGCCTCGGAGCGTTGACCGGGTGCTCCTTTCTTCTTCCGAATCGTCGCCCGTCCCATTCCCAAGACCAACCCCCATGAGGGGAACTGAAGAGGTCGCAATAGCACCGGCATCGCGCTCTTCCATGGGCGAGGAGGCGCGAACCTCTTCCCTGACTGCCGCGCCCCAAACCTCGGTCGTTCGGATGCGAGGAACACCGTAAGGACTCGTGTTCGCCCGCATGATCGGGATGCGACCGAGCACGGACGGCGAGGCCGCGGATGAACCAGCCATGCTCCCATCGATGGATTGCACACCGGCGTCTGGGATGCCCGGCACTGAAGCACCCACTTGGGCGTGGCCAGGCGGCGGGCCAAGATCCGGCAGCACCCCACGGTGCAGATCCTCGAGGAGCCCGTCGTCTTCTTGGCGCGTGATTCCCGCCGGCTCCGAATCGTATTCCGAAGGCGCCGTGGGTTCTTCGCCCTCGCTGGCTCGAGCGACCTGGTAATGACCGTTTGAGGACGTTTCCCCGCCTTCCGCGCTTTCAGAAAAAGATACCGGTGGCAGGGGTCTTAGCTCGCGCGCCGACGCTTTCCCCGCAATCGTCGGCGGAGCCGAGAGCCATTCCTCGAGATCGAGGTCATCTTCCTGCTTTGCCTCCGTGGGCTCCTCTTCGGATTCCGCCCGCGCCTCGTAAATGAGTCCCTCAAAATAGAGCTTGGAGATGACATTGAGCGCTTCCAGGTCGCCCAACTCACAGTCGTCAACGACCTGCATGAGCGTTCGCCGCCCGTCGAAGAGCCGGAGGATTTGGTTCACCTCGTCTGGGATTTCGGCAAGGCGCTCGGCAAGCTCCTTGTAGTCGAGTTCAAAACGGGTCTCCAGCGGAGGAAGCTGTTCGAGAAGCCGGCCCCACTCGTCGAGCCGGCGCATCCCCTCCATGAGAAGGCCCTGTGAGGAAAGCTCTATGACGTCTTTCCTTCGGACATTCTTGAACTCGACTTCAAACTCGCCATCGGTCCAGGTGAGCAGGCGATATACCGCCTCTTCGCCTTGCAACCGGCCCAGCTCGGCGTCGATCACTTTCCCGTTGCGGAAAAAGATCGCCGCCCGCTTCTGCTCACCACCCATGAAGTGAATGACACCGGACTTGCGGCTAATCTCGATTGTCTGGATGAGGTCCACGACGGCCATGTCGGAAAGCTGGCCGGCGAACTTCGTCTTCGACTCTCGTTTTTCCGCGAGAGAGGCGCGCTGCTTTTTTTGGAGGAGGATCTTGACCCGAGTCAGGATTTCTTTGATGTAGATGGGCTTTGTAAGGTAGTCCTCGACGCCGAGTTCCAATCCGTGGATCTTGTCTTCCACCGATTTCTGGCTCGTAAGGAAGATGAAGGGGATCTCGGCCCACGCCGAGTTTTGCTTCAAGCGCTTGCAGAACTCGAAGCCGTCCATCTCGGGCATTTTCGTGTCCGAAATGACCAAATCCGGCGGCGAGATCTCGACTTTTTCGAGCGCGTCTTGGCCGTTTACCGCGGTCGTGACGTTGAATCCGGCCTTCTTGAGAGACACCTCGAGGACGCGCAACGACTTCACGTCACCGTCGACGAGGAGCAGGCTCTGCTTTGCCACTTGCGATTCCTCGCTTGGTATCTTGGCTCAGTTCAGTCACACCTGGAAAGGTGTACTTTTCTCTGCCCGCTCACCGCACCTATCATCCATCGGCAGCGTATTCCTGGAAGGCCATGGTGACATGGTAGAAGGACCTAGGGAAGATCTCTTCACATGGAACTCGCTGTGAAGCAATTGCTTGCGCGCAGTGCGGACAAGTTGGGCATCGAGATAAGGAGAGAGCTCGAGGGCGCGCTCGATCGATATCTAGACGTACTCCTGGCTTGGAATCGCAAGATCAATCTGACGGCTGTCCGCGATCCCGCCGGCATTGTCGTTCGGCATTTTCTCGACTCGCTTTCCGTCTTGCCTTACTTGCCGCAGGGCACCGAAGCTCTTGTTGACGTCGGCAGCGGCGCCGGGTTCCCAGGGGCGGTGCTCGCCTTGGCCCGTCCCCACCTGCGGGTAACTCTTGTCGAGCCGAACCACAAGAAAAGTGCATTCCTTCAAGCTATTAAGCGGGATGTACCCATTCCTAATGTCGAGGTGGCCACGGCTCGTTATGAGGAGTTCAGCTCACTTCGGCCGATGGCTTTTGACGTGGCAATTTCGCGGGCGACTTGGGACGTACTCGATTGGCTTTCTCGCGCGCGTGCCCTCGTCCGCCCACAAGGTGGGTTGATAATCGCCATGGAAGGCTCCGAACGACACGTCCTTCCATCCACATGTGAGCGCGTGGAGTTCGAGGTCGGCG
>JACQUZ010000105.1 GCA_016210055.1 Deltaproteobacteria bacterium
ACTCACCGACGGCTGTCAAGGATGTCCGTGGGCAAGTCACCGGGAGTGTCCAGCATGTCCGAAGGCCAAACTGTCACGGATGTGTGCGGGCTGTACCCCGTGCAATCCCACCTTTTCCTCTTGCCTATCGTCGGTCGACAAGTTAATATTCGCCCAATCAAGATGGCACGCCGCCTTCCCAAGCAGCTCACGATCATGCTGCCCAACACCTGGGGTGGCCCCCGCAAGGGGGCAGGCCGCAAGCCTACCGGACCCAAGGCTGGCATCTCCCACAAGACCCGCCCCTTCCACTCCCACAATCACCCTGTCCACATCACGCTGCGCGTGACTCGCGATCTACCCAGCCTCCGCGAGTGGCGCGTGGCCAAGGTCCTAGGCACGGCATTGAAGGCAGCCGCACGGGTCGCCCGCGCTGCCGACGAGGGGAAAGTGAAGGCCTTCCGCGTCGTGCACTTCTCACTCCAACCGGACCACCTGCACCTCATCGACGAGGCGGGTGACCGCAGCGCGCTCTCCCGCGGCATGCAGGGACTCGCCATCCGTCTCGCGCGCGCTGTGAATGGCGCGCTCGGCCGCCGAGGCCGCGTCTTCACGGACCGTTACCACGCGCGCCCCCTCAAGACACCGACGGAAGTGCGCAATTGCCTCGTCTACGTGCTTTCCAATTTCAAGAAGCACGTGGCGACGCCGCCACGCATGGACCCATGCAGCTCCGCGCCATGGTTCGCCGGCTTCCATGACCCACCCGAACCTCCACGCCGCGACGACCCACCCGTAGTCCCTGGGCGCACGTGGCTCCTCTCGACTGGCTGGCGCCGCCTTGGGCTCATTCGAACGACGGAGCGCCCGCGTGGCGCTCCACTTGCCCTTTGATCGGGCCCTCCCCGCGCTCAGCACGCCCCCCCCACGGCGCACGCTTCCCTGCCCGTTTCTTGCCGCAACCCGCACCAAGTTCCGATGAAGCGGAAGATCCCCCTCGAGCCACCCCATGACCGAAAACTTGCCCGCCAGGTTCCCGAACGCTAGGTTGGGCCAATGCGCCGAGACGAGCGTGCCGCGTTCTCACCAGACCCCAAGAACACCGTCGATGTCTTGGCGTTCGTGCTCTGCCCCGCCACGGCATTCGCGCCGGTCCGCAACCAGGACGAGCTCGACGCAATCCGCTCGATCATGCTCCCGGTCAAGACCGAAGCCATTCGCCGCTGGTCGAAGGCGCAGGTCGCCATGACCCGTTGCTAGCGTTTACAAAAGTAGTACCCACCGGGCCAACCTTGCGCTATGAGAGAGACGGATGCGCAAGGTAGGTCGACCGCAAGGGCGTAAATGGCAGGTCCCAGTGGCCTTCCTCGCCCTGCTCGTCGCCCTTGTCGCCTCGCTCGCCCATAGCCACCCGGCGAGCGCGCGCGAGGCCGAGGTGCGCTGTGCCGCCTGCGCGCTGTCTCATTCGCCGCCGGCCATGCCGCGGCCCGAAATTGCGCTCGAACCACCTTTGTCCTTTGCCGAAGCCCAGGCGCCGACGCCCCCTTCAACGTGCGCTCCATTCGAGCCACTCGCGGTTGCGCCCAAGACCTCGCCACCCGCCGCCTTCCCAGCCTAGCTGTTTTCTTTTCATGAACACTCGCAGGGTCGCCTGACGAACGAGGCACCCTCTCGGAGGTTCGCATGGATCTCTTGGCGCTTCGCGGCGTCGAGGTCGGCTACCATCGGCGCCCTATCCTTCCGCCGGTGGACCTCACGGTCCGCCGGGGGATGTTCCTTGGCATCGTCGGGCCCAACGGCTCGGGCAAGAGCACCCTCGTGCGCACGATGCTTCGCCTGATCCCACCGGTCAAGGGCAAGATCCTTCACCCCGAGGGGCACCCGGCCCGCCTGGGCTATGTGCCTCAGCGAGCGGAAATGGAGCGGCTTTTCCCCATCACGGCGCTCGACATGGTCACGATGGGACGCTACCCACGCGTGGGTCTGTTCAGGCGCATAAGGCCTGCCGATCGCAAGCTCGCCCAAGACGCCCTCGCCCGCGTGGGCTTGAGCGGCCTCGAACGTCGGCCGTTCCACACCCTGTCCGGTGGTCAAAGGCAGCGCACGCTCATTGCGCGGGCGCTCGCCAGCGAGCCCGAAATCCTCGTCCTCGACGAGCCCACCAACGGCATGGACCTCGTGGCAGAGAAGGCGCTCCTCGACCTCATCGAGACCTTGAGGACCCAAATGGACTTGGGGGTCGTGATGGTCTCCCATCAGCTCTCCCTCGTGGCGAGCTGGGCCGAAGAGGTGCTGCTCCTCGATAGAGAGCGGAAGCTCGCCTGGCATGGACCCGTGGGCGACGTGATCTCGGCAGGCCGGCTCTCCCACGTGTACGGCACCGAGGTCGCAGTCAAGGAGTTGGATGGCAGGAGGATCGTCTTCGCCTCGAGCCGGAGGTTCACATGAGCTTCCTTGCGGCCTACGACTTCTGGCGGGATTCTGTCCTGGCAGTCCTGCTCGCCGGCGCCCTTTGCGGGTACCTGGGCGTGCACGTGCTCCAGCGGCGGGTGGTCTTTGTCGGCGCTGCGCTGACCCAGGTCTCGGGGGTGGGCGTTGCCCTCGCCTTCTGGCTGTCGTCGTTTGGTGTCATCCCCGATCCGCATGAAGCAGGGACGTCGTTCTGGCTGTCCCCCCAGTTCTTCTCGCTCATCGCCGCTGTGGGCGGGGCCCTTCTCTTCTCCTTCCCTGTCGGCGGCAGGCGCGTGGCCCCTGACACGGTGGTGGGTCTCGGGTGGGTGATTTCGAGCGCGCTGCTCCTCTTGATCCTATCGTCCAAGCGGATCGTGCAGGAAGCGCATGAAGTCGACGATCTTCTCTACGGCTCGGCGGTCCTCGTCGACA
This sequence comes from Deltaproteobacteria bacterium, assembly GCA_016210055.1. Classification (GTDB taxonomy): domain Bacteria; phylum Myxococcota_A; class Polyangia; order Haliangiales; family SHYZ01; genus JACQUZ01. The sequence continues at coordinate 2,863 of JACQUZ010000105.1, forward strand.
TCGGCCAAGTCAAGATTCTCCTCGGCGTCGTGATCGCCGTGCTCGCCGTTCACCTCGTCTTCTTCAAGGAGCTCCTGTTCGTCTCCTACGACGAAGAAATGGCGCAAGCGCTCGGGTACCGGACACGCGCCTGGGACATGCTCCTCTATGCGACGTTTGGGGTCGGTATCTCCTTTGCCGTGCGAACCGTGGGAGCACTTCCCGCGTTCGCCTTCTTGATCATCCCTGCCGCGTCAGCGCAGCTCCTCGTCAAGCGCATTCAATGGGCGTTCCCGCTTTCCGTTGCCTTTGCCATGGCCGGAGGCGCCCTCGGTTACTACGTGGCGTTCACCCGCGAGCTCCCCACCGGGGCTGCGATCGTCGCCACTTCCGCCTTGTTCCTCTTGCCCGGCCTCTTGCGCCGGTTTTTTGTGAGGGAAGAATGAATACGCTCGTGCTCTTGCCAACCGTGCTTCTCATGCAGGCACAAGATGCCCTGCCGGCCACCCAGCCAGCGCTACCCGGATCGGCCGAAGAAGAAGAGCTGGCCCGCGCTCTGGCCGAAGACCAGGCTGCACGCCAAGCTGCAGCAGGCACGCCGCAGGCAATGCCTCAGATGAGCTCGGCCGCGCTCCTCAACCCCGAGATCTCCGTCATCGGGACGTTCGCCGGCACCTTCCGGCGCAAGGATGTCGCTCCCTCGTTCACGGCCGGGGACGATCCCGGTCGGGAAGGGTTCACCGCCCAGGAGCTGGAGCTCACCTTTGCTGCCGACGTGGACCCCTACTTCCAAATGCGGACATTCCTCACGATTCCGAACCAAGAGGGGATCGAGGTGGAAGAGGCCTACTTGGTCTCGACATCCCTGCCGCTCAACCTCCTTTTCAAGGCAGGCGCGTTCCGCAGCGCCGTAGGTCGCAACAACGAGCAGCACCTGCACATGCAGGAAATGGCCACAAGACCGCGCACCACGGCGCTTCTCGGGGACGACGGCCTGCGTGCCCCGGGCGTCCAGCTGAGCGCCCTCCTGCCGCTCCCTTTCTTTGCCACGCTGTACGGAGAGCTCCTTTCCCTCTCTGACGACCTTTCTTTCGTCGTGGGCACCGAGGGGTTCTTCGAGCTCTCGAGCCGCTGGTCCCTAGCCATGGGCGCCCATGGCGCGCTCCTTGCGCCCGGGGCCGAGGAAGAGGAAGGGGATCCATTGCCCGCCCAGCCCCCCGATAAATACCTCGTGGGTGGGGACGTCTACCTAAAATGGCGGCCGGAAAACGTGTCTGCAAGCTACCGCTGGTTCTCCCTGACGGCCGAATACTTGGCGTCGAAAAACAAGGATGCCGACGATTGGGACGGCGCGACCTACCTTCAAGGGGTCATGCAGGTCGCTCGGCGCGTGAGGCTCGCAGCGCGGGTGGACTTGGTCGGTTTCCCGCACGCAGAGCTTCGCCGCGAAGTGGTCGCCGCCGCCTCTTTGGCGTTCCTCGCCACCGAGTTCTCGCGCGTGCGTCTCACCGTGGAGCACAGCCACGATCTCGACGACGAAAGCCGCCGCAACCAAGCGTTGTTCCTTCAGCTCGAAGGCACCATCGGCGCCCACCTCGCCCATCCTTTTTAGGAGCTAGCCATGCGGATCGCGTTGATTCTCGGTCTTCTTTCTCACTTCCTCGTGCAGGCCCCCTCTGCCCATGCGAAGGTGCGGGTGGTCACGACGATCCAGACCTTCCGCTCCCTCGCCGAGGAGATCGGGGGCGACCAGGTCGAGGTCACGGCACTCGTGGGCGAATCGGTCGATCCCCACCACGTGGATCCTCGGCCGTCGCACGCGGTGACCTTGAACAAGGCCGACCTGCTCGTGCACGTGGGGCTCGACCTGGAGCGGGGATGGCTGCCCCCGCTCCTCGAGCAGGCGCGCAACCCCAAGGTCCGCTCCGGTGAGGTGGGGAACCTTGACGCCTCGACCGCGGGAATCATGGTGCTCGACGCCGGGGGAGCCGTGACGCGAGCTCAGGGAGACATCCATCCCATGGGCAATCCGCACTACTGGCTCCACCCCGACAACGCCCTCCGCGTCGCACGCGCCCTAGCCGAAAGGCTCAAGCGCATCGATCCAGGCCAGGCCTCGACCTATGAGGCGAGGCTCCAGGCGTTCTCGAATAGGCTCGCCGCAAGGCGCAAGGAATGGGAGGAGAACGCCAAGGCCCTTGCCGGGGTCAAGATCGTCACCTACCACAAGAGCTGGAGCTACCTGACGAGCTGGCTCAAGCTCGTGGAGATCGGCAACATCGAGCCCAAGCCAGGCGTTCCGCCCGATCCAAAGCACTTGGCAGAGCTCGTGGGAAGCGCCAGGAGCCAGGGGGCGAAGATGGTCATCGTCGAGACGTACTACCCACGCAACACGGCGCAGCGGGTGGCCACCCTCGCCGGGATGAAGGCGGTCGTTCTTCCGTCGGATGCGGGGGGCAAAGAGCGCTCGTACTTCGCGCTTGTCGACAAGATCGTGACCGAGCTCGTGGCGGCGGTGCGGTGACTTCCACGGCGGGCCCTCAATGCCAATGCGGCTCCCAAGTCGGCCGAGCACGCCTTTGCCCCTTGCGGGGACGCCCGCCGAGGAGCACCGCGCCGATCACCCCTGCGACGAAACCGCCCACGTGGGCCATGTAGGCGACTCCACCGGTTTCCTGGGCATGGTTCACCGATAAGGTCCCCAAGCCGCTCACGAACTGGGTGAGCGCCCACATCCCAATCACCACGACCGCCGGGACCTCGAGGATCACCCAGACGAACAGCACCTTCACCCGCTTGCGCGGGAAAAGGACCAAGTACGCCCCCAAGACCCCGCTGATGGCTCCCGATGCCCCCACGGTCGGTATCGTCGAAGCCGGGTTCACGGCCACCTGAACCAGCGCGGCAAAGATCCCGGTCAACACGTAAAACATGATGAATCGGCCTCGGCCGAGCCGGTCCTCGACGTTGTCGCCAAAGACCCACAGGTACAACATGTTTCCCAGGAGGTGGCCCCACCCGCCATGAAGAAACATCGAGGTGACGAGCGTGCTCCAGAACGGCAGGTCGATTTGGGGCGGCAAGTCCTGCAAGGTCCCATACTCGCGAGGGACCACGCCCCAGCGGGCGATAAACGCCTGCAGAGCCCTGGGTCCGAGCTCTTGCAAGCTCACCTCGTAGAGGAACAGGACCACATTCGCCAAGATGAACAGGGCCGTGACGATCGGCCATCTTTGCCTGTCCCAGTTTTCGTCGCCTATGGGGATCATCCTTAACGAATATATGTTCTAACAAAACATTGGCGAATCGCTCACCATGGCTAAACTCTCATCGTGACCGAAAAGGCGAGTCGTCCCATGCCAAAGGTGCCGCGCTGGACGTTCTTCTACGGAGGTCTCGTCGCCGTCCTCTTGGGCGTGCCTCTCCTCGCCGTGGCCATCCGCTGGATGGCTCGGGTCCTCTTGGTGGGCGACTCCACCAAGCCCCTGGACGAAGTGCTGGTGCTCGCCGCCGTGTTCGCCGGCATCCCTGCCCTGGTGACCGGCGGGGGCGTGGCACGCCTGGTATCGCATCGAACCGCCGAAAAGCAGGGTGGATCCGGATCCATTCCCTGGCGCGTTCTTGTCGAGGGGACGCTTGCCATGGGTTTCGCCGGGGCGGGGCTCGCGTTCCTGGTCGCCGTGCCTCTCGGCGGCATGCCCGAGGCACCCCTCGAATGGGCCAAGATTGCTGTGGTCGGCCTGGTCGTGGGGCTTCTCATTGGGCTGGCATCCGGCGGCCTTGCTCTGGTACGGACGAGGCGGCACAGGTGACCCATGGCGCAAGCGCTCGGCAATGCCACGCTCACGATGGTCAACGGCGGTGACTTCCGCCTGGACGGTGGCGCGATGCACGGCGTCGTGCCCAAGACGATCTGGTCCAAGCTGGTCTCCTGCGACGAGCTGAACCGCGTCACGTACACGACGAGCTGCCTGCTCGTCGAAATCGGAAAGAAACGCGTCCTCATCGAGACGGGGAACGGCGACAAGTTCTCAGCCAAGGAGAAGGAGATCTACGGCATTGATCACGACCGCTCGATCTCCTCGGCGCTCGGCGCGCTTGGAGTGGAACCGGAGTCCATTGACCTGGTCGTCCTCACCCACCTCCACTTCGATCACGTGGGTGGTACCACGCGCCGCACGAAATCCGGTGGGCTCGTGCCGGTATTCCCGCGGGCCAGGCACGTCGTTCAGCGCACCGAGCTTATTGCCGCGGAGCACCCCCACGAGCGGAACCGGGCGAGTTACCTTGCCGAGAACATCCTTCCTCTCAAGGAAGCGGGCCTCTTCGCGGTAATCGACGGGGAGACAGAGCTCCTGCCGGGGCTCCGCGTGCTCCCTTCGCCTGGACACACGCCCGGACACCAATCGGTGCTCATCGACGGAGGGAACGGCGAGAAGGCTCTCTTCCTGGGCGACGTGGCCCCGACGAGCGTCCACGTGCGCCTACCCTTCATCATGGCTTACGACCTCGAGGTCGAGAAGACTCTAGACTCCAAGAAGCGGCTGTTTTGCCGGGCCATTACCGAGGGGTGGATCGTTCTTTTCGGGCACGATCGCCACCACGGGGCGAAGCTCCGGTGGAACGACAAGGGGCAACCCGAGGTCGCGGAGCTCGTGGAGCTGTAAAGCCCGTAGGGCCCGCGGCGGAATAAATCGATCGGAGATCGCGGACGAGGCGCCCGGGTGGCGAGGCGCAAGGAGGGCGAATACCCGTCGGTATTTAACCGACGAGCAACGACGCCAGCCGGGATGGATCGGCCGCGAGAACGATCGAGTTATTTCGCCGCGGGCCCTTATACTTGGGTCAATGCCCTCGCGGGTGCCAAGCTCGGCTCCACCCCCGCCTGCAGCCACCCATGCATCCGAGCGCTCGGACGGGCCATCCCCGGGAAACCGACTCCTTCTCCTGTCCCTGCTCCTCACGCTTCTTCTTTGGAACGTCCCCTATGGCCACGTGGCTCTGTACCCATTCAAGCTGTTCGCCACCTGGCTCCATGAGTTCTCCCACGGCTTGGCCATGATCGCGTGCGGCGCCGGGTTCGCCCGCATGGAGATCTTCCAAGACACGAGCGGCCTGGCGTTTCCATCGCGGGCCGTCGCCCCCTACGCGCAGGCGTTGATTTCCAGCGCTGGCTACCTGGGGACGGCGTTCTTTGGGGCGGCTCTCCTCGTCGTGGGGCGAACCCAGAACGGCGCAAGACGCTCCCTGTTCGTCCTTGGAGTGCTCCACCTCGGTTCCGCCGCGGGGTTCGTGCGCAACCCGTTCGGCATCATGGCCGTAGGCCTTTTTGGCGTGCTGCTCCTCGCCGTGGCGTTCCGGGCAGGGATGCGGGCGTGCGGGTTTCTGGTCAACCTCCTCGCCGCGCAGTCATGCACCAACGCCGTCCTCGACATCCGGGTCCTGTTTGGCCCGGCGATGCTGGTCAACGGGCGCCCGCATGGCCAGTCCGACGCGCACGTGGTCGCCCGATCGCTTGGTGGGCCCTACTGGCTTTGGGCGGGCCTATGGCTTACGTGGTCGTTTGTCCTGTTCTACAGCGCGCTGAGGTACGTGAAGGTCAAAGGGGCGGCCCACGCTACCCCTGTTCCTCCTCCTCTTCCCGCTTTGGGGGAGGATGGATCCGCACGGTTCTAACCCGCCTGGGGGAGGCGTCGACCACTTCGAGCAGGGTGCCGTCCTCGGCGGTGAGGCGTGCGCCAGTCGGTGGAATCCACCCCGCAAGGGCAATACAGAGCCCGGCGACGGTGGTGAAGTCGTCCCCTTCCGGAAGGTCCAGGCCGAGCGCCCGGTTGACGTCGCGCACGGACGCGATCCCCTGAACGAGCGCGGCCCCTGATTCCTCGCGCTTGAACAGCTCGACCGGGATCTCGTGCTCGCTGAAGATCTCGCCGACCAGCTCCTCGACGAGATCCTCGATGGTGACGAGTCCGGCCACGCTCCCCTGCTCGTCAACGACGATGGCCATGTGCGTGCGGCGCCGCTGGAGCTCCTTGAGCACGTGACCGGCGCGCATGGTCTCGGCGACGAAGTAGGCGGGACGTAGGATGTCTTCCAGGACGATGAGGTGTTGCTCCCAGCTCAACGCGAGCACGTCCTTGACGATCACGTACCCAACGATGTTGTCGAGAGTGCCTTCGTAGACCGGCATCCGGGAGTGGCCGTCCTCCAAGAGGACCCGCTTGACCTCCTCTGGAGGAGAATGGCGCTTTAGGGCAACGATTTGGCTTCTCGGCACCATCACATCTGCAACGGTGAGCTCGCCAAAGTCGAACGCGCGAGAGGCGATTTCCCCAGCTCGGGGATCCAAGGACCCCTGCTTGGCCGCCTCTTCGACGAGCTGCTGGAGCTCGTCCGGGGACAGGCGCGCCTCGGAGAACGTGGTCCGATCGCCGAACAGCTTGAGCACCAGGTTCGAGCTGGCCGTCATGAACCACACGAGCGGCCGGGCGAGCCATGAGAGGCCAAGGAGCGGCCGGGCAAGAAGAAGCGAGTACCCCTCGGCAGACCGCAGGGCGAGCGACTTGGGAACGAGCTCCCCGAGGACAAGGGACAAGTACGATATTAGGCCGACCGTCAGGGCGAGCGAAATCTCTTCGGCCGATCGTCCGAGGCCCATTTCGCGCAGCACCGCCGCGAGACGCCTGGCCAAGGAGGCGCCTCCAAAGGCCGCTGCAGTGGCCCCGACCACGGTGATGCCGATCTGCACCGTGGCCAGAAAACGCTCTGGCTGGTCCCGAAGGGCCTGGATTGCCCTGGCGCGGTGGCTCCCTGCATCCACGAGCTCGCGCACGCGGGTCTTGCGCACCGAGAGAAGCGCAATCTCTGCCCCTGCAAACACCCCGTTGGCAAGGATCAAAAGGAGGATGACGATGAGCTCGAAGAAAATGGCTGGAGGTCCTTTCCCACACGATAATACAACGCAAGGTACTTGCGCGCTTTTCGGTTCTTCGCGTACCTTCCCGCGAGCATTCGGTCCGCTTGACCGGGGGCTTGGCGCCAATTAACTACCAAGAGGTTTCATGCCTGTACAGTCGGTCGGCTCGCCGCTTCTCTGGTTGGGGTTCACGGTCTTCGTCCTGGTGATGCTCGTCATCGACTTGGGCGTCTTCCACCGTGAAGAGCGGACGATTCGCTCCCGGGAGGCGCTCGCGTGGGTCGGGGTATGGGTATCCCTGGCGATGCTCTTCAACCTGGGCATCTACTTCAAGTTTGGGTCCGAGAAGGCCTTGGAATTCCTCACCGGATACCTGATCGAAGAGGCGCTTTCGGTCGACAACCTGTTCGTGTTCCTGGTGCTGTTTTCCTACTTCAGGGTTCCCGCGCGCCTCCAGCACCGTGTCCTCTTCTGGGGAATCGTCGGGGCCATCGTCCTTCGCCTCACGTTTATCCTCCTCGGAAGTGCTCTTCTCCAGAGATTTCACTGGGTCATGTACGTCTTTGGCGGCTTCCTGCTCATTACTGGACTCAAGCTCCTTGCCGAGCGAGAGGAAGGGGAGATGCATCCGGAACGGAACCCCGTGCTCCGCCTGTTCCGCCGCTTCGTCCCCATGGTCCCGGACTTCCGGGGAGGGAAGTTCCTGGTGGTGGAAAACGGCAAGCGCATGGCCACGCCTCTCTTGGCGGTGCTGGTGACCGTCGAGGCCACCGACGTGGTATTTGCCGTGGATTCGGTCCCAGCGATCTTCGCCGTCACGACCGACCCCTTCATCATCTTCACGTCGAACATCTTCGCCATTCTCGGGCTCCGGTCGCTGTTCTTCCTGCTCTCCAACATGATGGAGAAGTTCCATTACCTAAAGACGGGTCTCGGGCTGATCCTGGTTTTTGTGGGCGCGAAGATGGTCCTGGCAGACATCTACAAGATCCCGATTACCATCTCGCTCGCCGTCATCTTGACTCTCCTCGTGTTCTCGGTGGTCATCTCGCTCCTGATTCCTCCCCCCCACTCGGAGACGCCGACCCCACCGCCGGAGGAGACCCCTGGGAAGGCGCCACCTCGGGCGCCGGAGGAGGCCGAATAGAGAGGTCGGGCCGCTCGTTCCACGGGAGTGCCTCTACATGGAAATGGTTGTAGTGATCCTCGTCGTAGTCTGGCGAGAGGATGAACCTGAATAGCTTGGATCGGATCATCCGACAGTAGAGGATCCGCAAGATTGCGCCGCCTCTCGACAGCGGCTCGCCGATGCAGTCCACGTCGTCCCCGAGCCCCTGCTCATAGTCGTCCTGGATGGTCAGCCGACCGATGTTTTTCCCCTTGAACTCATGGATGTCCAGCGCCAAGCCGTAGCTGTGGCGCGAGGGTCGGTCCGTTCCCCGCACGTTCCGCCGTTGATACGACGACGAAAAAAACGCCTCGGTGATCCCGGCCTCGCCAAGGTAGCGGCCCGCCATCGCGAGGGAGTAGACAAGGGAGCAGTCGAGCACGAGGGCGCGTCGCCCCCAAGTTCGGTAGGTCACGCCGCCGAGCGGTCCGGTCACCTCGACCGGGACCTGGATCCCCTTGCGAGGCGCGGCTGGGCGGAAGGAAACGCGCAGGGAATCGAGGCGGGTGAGGCAAGCGTGTCGCGACTTTGCTGGCGTCTTCTTGGTACGAGCCTTCCCCGCCTCGGTAGGGCGCGGGGCGAAAACCACGGCCAAGCCCAGAAGGAACCACGCGAGCCTTCGAACCACCACATCGGCGAGCTTACCAGGTCGTAGCTTTCGCCGCGCCAATCGGCTCAAGCCGCGCCCTCCGAGACGACCGGATCCTGACAGGATTGCCCGCGATTGGAGACACGTGAGCGTCCCGGCAAGGCTAACCACGCGCAACCACGACCCACCTTCAGGGCACGACGCTTGCCCATGCGCGCGGTCGTGCACAAGCGAATCGCGAGACCAATCCTATTTCTCCCTGTCTTCCTCACAGCCTGCGGGTCCGACTTCAGCTCACCGGCCGGTCACGGCGACTTCGGCGCCACTCCCGGTGGTGTAAAGGACATGAGGTTCGCTCGGGAGCTCGTCAAGAACGGCAAGGTCCCGCCACCCGAGGCCTTCCTTGTTGCATGAATGTTTTCTGAGCACGAACTTGGCCTTGATGGCGCTCCCTGCCCACGCACCCTATGCCTTAGGTTGGGCGCTGGCTTGGCCCCTGATCGTCAAGGCGCGCCTACTGGTTGGGTCCAGGGCGGTCTGTCTTCGACCATCAGCGAGCTCATGAGGGGTGGCGCAGAGCAGGGAACCTTTTATGGAGAACGGTAGGCCATCCTTGGGCCCCGCTTTCGACGCTGGGCAACCCAGGGCACAGAACAAAATCGCAAGCGCTGTTGCCCTAGGCGCCTGCCAGGAGGCGAACCACTGCGAAACCCCTTGGCCAGGGGGAACCACGCAGAGGGGTCGGCAGAATGCTACTTGGGCGTGATCGTGACGGTGTGCCGCGCCTGGGCCCGGTCCGTGAACACGCGGAGAATCTCACGCCCTTCGTCCCACTCGCTGGACCATGCCCCGTCGGGATCGCTCACGGAAAGCGTCCATCCCGAAGGATAACGCCGTGCGGCAGGGATATAGATCTCGGTCGGACCCGTGACGCCGGCCTTCGTCTCGAAGTCGAGCGTGAAGACGCGGGAGCCTGGATCGTACTTCCAGCCCAAGGGCCGCCCGGCAATCCGCTGCGGGAAAACACGCACCATGGCGTCGAGCTCGTCGGGCGAGAAGGGCCCCTCGTAGGCATATTGCGCCCAGCCCGCCATCATGTCGTCCAGGTGCCCGAGCAGGCTCCGCGCGTACACAGGGTCCGATTCCAAGCCCCACTCGCCGACGACGAGCGGCATCTTCAGCGCCTCCACCTCCGCCCGGCGGCTTTCCACCCATGACGGGAGGTCCGCCTTGTCGAAGAGGTAGATATGGGGAATGTACCCCAGCCGCGGAGCTCCCTTCCGCGGATCCTTGAGCGGCGGAATGAAGGAAGGGTATCCCTGGTTCGGGCCCCACGCGCGCGGCTCAAAGAGGATCCACGAGTCGCTGTCCACGGCACGGATGGCGCCAATCATCCGATGGATGAACGCATGCATGTGCGTCCGGTCGACGGCGGCGTCCTCGAGCTCCGCGTGGTACCAAGGCTCGTTCATCAAATCGTAGCCGAGCACCGCCGGGTGGTCTTTGAATCGCTCGGCCACGTGAGCCCACATGGCGGCGTAGCGATCCTGGAGCTCGGGATGATCGCCATCGTGCTCGAAGAAATTCTCGAAGGCCCGTGTCACATCCGGCGATAGGTACCCGGCCGCCCAGTGAATGTCTTCGCAGTACGTCTTGCGCTCGAGCCCGTCAGTGATCGTCGCCCAGGCGGGTGCTCCATTGTAGATCTCCCCCTTGAGGCAGTTGAGGCTTGGCCCCCAGAGGTCCTGGTGCATGTCCAGAACGACGTGAATCCCAGCCTCGGCGAACCAGTCCAGGCGCTCCTTCACCTCGTCCAGGTACTTTTCGTCATACGTGCCCGGCTGCGGCTCCACCTTGATCCAGAAGATCAGGTACCGCACGAAATTGAACCCCCACTCCTTCGACATGGCGAGCACGTGCTCGCGGGTGACCCACGGGTGCCCGTGAGCCTTGGCGGAATTGGAAACGCCCGTCCCGTGAAGGACTAGTGCTCGTCCCTCCTCGTCGGTGATGAACCGCCAGTCCTGCCCACGGCCGGGATCGTTGTCCCCTCCACACGCCATGACGCAGGCGAGCATGGTTACGAATCGCAGCCCCCACATGCACGCCAGTCTCGTGCGCATTGGCCGAATCTACTACAAGCACGGCTTGGCGCGTCGTTCATGGAAACGCGGTGATAGATCCTTCAGATCAAGTCCAAAAGCACCCGGAGCCCGACGAGGGCCTGGTCACTGCTCGCGTCGCGGTTGTGCAGGCGGAAGTCATAGCGGGTGAAGACGTTGACGACCGGCGTGCGCGAGCTCTTTCCGAGGAGCAGGCACGTGCTCGCCTCAATGCCCAGAATCGCGGTCACCTTGTCCTCGAATTCGACCGCGAGCCTGGGACCAACGAAGAACCTGCCCAGCCCAATTCCAAGGCCCGCGCGCGCCTGCCAGCTCCCCGAGGGTGCAAAGTATTCGCTCTCACCAAGGAGGCTGAACCGGGCACGTGGCCATGCCGAAGGCGTGGCCGCGAGCTCATTTCGGACTTGCGTCGTGACCTCGTCACCCAGGGACTTGGTCAGCTGCTCGGTTTCATCCTTGCTTGGCGGTTCTCCTCGTTGCGCGCGCTCTAAGAGCTTCTCCTTGAGCCGCTCCATCACGCGTTCCTGAATTCGCTTCTTCATTTCGCCCACGTCGAAGAGGGCCTCCCGAAAGAAGAAGAGGCCCAGTCCGAAGGTGATCCCACCATCGAAGTCGCCCCCTGAAGACCCGACGGCGGCAGCTCCCCCGACCATCGGGCCAAGAGCCACCATTCGGCCTGCCCTGCTCACCACGGTCTTGGCGACATCAACGCCACCAACGGCCGTGGCGGGACCGCCTGCCAAGTGGATTGGGATGATGAGTGAAGCCATTAGCGGTCTTGTTCGGTTCAAGGCATCTCCTTCTGTATTAATCTTAATGCCTCGCTGAAGAACGAGTGTAATTCAGGGTGGATGAAGTAGACATTCAAGCCGACTTCACGGGGAACCGATGCTCACCTTCGGGAGAGGGCGCGCGTTCTGCACCTAGGCTACCATGGTGCGCATGTTTGGATGGCTGCGCGCCATGCTTTCGCGATCGAGCAAGACCCGCGCGCCATCGCCTCGTGCCACCACAAGTAGGCACCCCACGCGGGTAGCGCGAGGCAGGGGAGAAGCTCCGAGGACTTTGCCTGAGGAGGGGGGACGCCACCCTGAATTCGACGCGATGTGGGCGCGCTTGTCCGCGGATCAACCTGAGACGCCGGTCGCCCTCACCCTCGCCGAAACCGAACAGGCCGAAAAGCTCGTCCATAGGGTGACAGAGCACTTTGACAAGAACCGTCCAGCCCTGGCTTCGTTCCCTTCGCTGGCCGTGCGCGTCGTCGATCTCGTGGAACACCCCGACGTGAACGTTCACCGACTGGTGGCAGAAATAAGCCGAGACCCCGCCATCTCGGCCGCGGTCCTGAAGACGGCCAACTCCGTCTTCTATCACCGTGGCAAGGACGTCGAAGATCTACACACAGCGGTGATGCGCATGGGCGTGCGCGAAGTGGCCCAAATCGCGGCCGCCGTAGCCGGGCGATCCCTGTTCGATACGGAGCTGCGGGCAGAGTTCCAGCTCTTCCGCGGAAGGTGGAGCGCGCTGCATGCCAGCTCACTGACTGCGGCTTTTTCGGCGAGCTGGTTCTCCCTCATGCACCGGGTCGGGCGGTCGGACCGGGCATTCCTCGGCGGGATGCTCCAGGACATCGGCAAGTCAATGGCGCTCCGCTCCCTCTCCTCACTCATGGTCAAGGGGCACGTGCGTGCTCGCGTGTCCGACCCCGTCGTCGACAGGGTGCTCGAGACGGTACACGTCCGGATCGGCGCCGATGCCCTGGCGGCTTGGTGCCTTCCGCCCTACCTGATCGAAATCTGCCTTCGCCATCACGACGACGAGCTTCCCGAGGACCCAGAGCTCGCGGAAGCGCACCTGCTCAGAGTCATCTCGGGGCTGTACCGCTTGCGAAAGGACCGGGAGACCGGGCAATCCGGGCACGCAAGGAAGAGCTCCGCGCTGCTGAAGCTCGATCGGCGCACGATGGCGGTCCTTTTTCACCAGATAGGGGAGTTCGAGGAGCGAGTGAAGACGATCCTTTCCACCTCGGGGTGAGGCCCCCCTACTCGGGCAGGCCGTCGAAGAAGTGGACCTGTCCCGTGGAGAGGTCGAGCTCTGCGCCCACCACGAGCAGGCCATCCGTGAGGATGAATCGCTCGAGGATCTCCGAGCCCTGGCGCAAGTGACTCGCCGACGCTCGCACGTTGGCTCTCACCGCCACGCGACGGAGCGCCACCGGATCGCTCGCCAGGTCGGTCGAGACCAAGTCCTCGATTGCCGGACGAATCCGCCGCACAATCGACAGCAAGTTGCGAGAAGGAGCAGCACCGCTCGTAATGGACTCGATGGCCGCATCGATGGCGCCGCACTGGGTGTGCCCCATCACCACCACCAGCCTGGTCCCAAACCGCTCCGCCGCGAATTCGACGCTCCCGACTTGTGATGGGGCCACGATGTTTCCAGCCACGCGAATGACGAACAGGTCGCCGAGGCCCTGATCGAACACCGTCTCTGCCGGCGCCCGTGAATCCGAGCAACCGAGCACGATGGCGATGGGACGTTGTGCCTGAAGCCCCTCCCGCAGGTTGTGACTCAGGAGCGAATCGACGCTTCGAAGGTTGGACGAGTAACGACGGTTCCCTTCGATGAGACGAGCCAACGCTTGCGGCGCAGAAATCGCAGGCATGCCCGCTTATAGCGCGAGCCAGCATTTCCTGCGGCAACAAAATGGGCAGGCCGACTTCGGCCTTACTTGCCCGCCTGTGGATCCAGGAGGTCCTTGATCCACGAGCTAATGGCCACGGTCGCAGGGAGGCCTACGGTTCCTGCGGCGAGGGCGACCACTTGCTCGATTTCTGCCTTGGAGACGCCTGCCGCGAGGCCCTTGCGAACACCCGATCGGACAGCGCCTTCTCGCAGAGCCCCAATGGCGATTCCCAGCTTCACGAGACGCGCCGTCTTGGCGTCGAGGGGGCCCTCCTTGCCGGCCTCGGCCATGAGGTCCCACGCTTGCGAGAGCTTCGGATATCGGGCGACAAACTCCTCATAGGCCTTGGGCGGCCGCGGCAACTGGCTCATGGTTTCCTCCCTAGTTCTTTATGCATTGGTCGCTTGCTCACAGCAACAGGCGAAGTAGAATGCCCCATGGATTGCTGCCGCCAGGAACCCGTGGACCCTAGCGAAGCAAGAGCACGTCTTCTCGCGCAGCACGAAGAGCTGCGCGGGATCATCGACGGAGCGGAAGAAATGACGGCGCGCCTCGTCGCAGGAAAGGCGACGGGGGATGAGGTGCGGCGGAAGCTTGCCGAGCTCGACCGAGCGCTCCATGACCACAACGCCGAGGAAGAGACGATCCTCGAGCCTCTCCTGCGGACTGTCGATGCATGGGGACCTGTCCGCATCGAGCAAATGCTCACCGAGCATGCCCGTGAGCACGGGATATTTCGGCAGACCCTCGATGAAATTGTCGCCTCGCCGCCGAGCCACATGGCAGGAGCGATCCGTGGGCTCGTGGCTGACCTCCGCAGGCACATCGAGCACGAAGAGCGGTCGTTTCTGAACCCCGAGCTCCTCAAGGACGATCTTGTGACGGTCACGAGCTGCAGTTAACGCTCCCTCTGTCACGAACCTGAGAGAAACAGCGTGGCCGCCCGCGTGGCGGCCGCGAGAAGCGGCGCTGGCCATGCGCCCATGCCGACCACCACCGCGACGCAGGTCCACACGGCGATGGTAATGCCTGGACTTGTCCCCACCGTCTCGTCGGACGACGGATCGCTGACATACGCTTCCTTGACGACCCGCAAGTAGAAGAACAGGGCAACGACCGAGAGCAGCGC